>CAYFSD010000132.1:0-5884 GCA_964345705.1 uncultured Desulfohalobiaceae bacterium | reverse complement strand
CCAATGCCCAGGGCGTTGATCTCGCCCAGCAGCTCGCGCTCCATCTCCGCGATATCCGGATCGGGATGCTCTTCATCCAATGGGCGGAACAGGGCCCTCTTGGCCAGAAGCGGGGCCTGGTCGAAGGAGCCCCCCACGCCCACGCCCACGATGGTGGGCGGGCAGGGATTGGGGCCCGCCGCGGCCACGCGGTCCAGGACGAACTCCTTGATCCCCTCCCAGCCCTGGGCCGGGGTGAGCATGGTGCAGCGGGACATGTTCTCGCTGCCGCCGCCTTTGGCCATGAAGCGGATGGTGATTTGACTTCCCGGCACCATGTCCGTGTGGATCAGCGCGGGGGTGTTGTCCCCGGTATTCTTCCGGGTCAGGGGATGACACATGGACTTGCGCAGCAGCCCTTCCTCATAGGCCTGCGCCATGGCCCGCTCTAGGACGTTGTTGATGCTATCCCCCTCGACCCGGCAGTCCTCACCGTGCTCCACGAAGAAGACGCCCACACCGGTGTCCTGGCACAGGGGCAGATCCCTCTCCCGAGCCAATTCGGCGTTCTCCAGGAGCTCGCCGAGGATCTGCCGAGCCCCTTCGTCCGTCTCCTCCTCTCGGGCTCGCTGGAGAGCGCTCTCCACATCCCGGGGAAGGTCCCGGCTGACGCGGACCACCATGTCCCGGACCGTCTTCTGGATCGTATCTGCCTGGATGCTGTGCATGATCCCTCTTTGGGCTGGAGATTGTGGGTTCCTTGGGCTATGGGCTGTGAGCTGAAAAGCGTCCGGCAACGGTTTCGCCCGAGCCACCACGTCAGCTCCATCCAGTGGCCCCTGGGCCCTGTCCCTGCCTTCTGCCCCCTGTTCTTTATCCTCTGTCCTCCAACAGGCTTATTCTCCACCCTATCCCTTTCGCATATTCCGGCTTTGGAAACAAGCCGTTTGCGGATCAATTCTTCTTCTTGAACAGGCCTTTGATGAACTCCCGGTTCATTCGAGCGATGAACTTGACGTCGATTTCCTTGGGGCAGACCGCCTGGCACTCGAAGTGGTTGGAGCAGTTGCCGAATCCCAGCTCCTGCATTTGGTCCGTCATGGCCTTGACCCGCCTCGCTGCCTCGGGCCTGCCCTGGGGCATCTTGGCCAGATGGGAGACCTTGGCCCCGGCGAAGAGCATGGCCGAGGCGTTGGGGCACGCGGCAACGCAGGCCCCGCAGCCGATGCACTCCGCCGCGTCCATGGCCTCCTCCTGGTCCTGCTTGGCCACAGGCGTGTTGTTGGCCTCCGGCGAGCTCCCGGTGCGGGTGGAGATGTAGCCTCCGCTCTGGATCAGCTGGTCCAAGGTGGTGCGGTCCACCATGAGATCCTTGATGATGGGCATGGGCCCGGCCCGGAAGGGCTCGATGGTGATGGTCTGCCCGTCCTGGAAATGACGCATCCGGAGCTCGCAGGTCGTGGCCTTCTTCAACTCTCCGTGGGGCACCCCGTCGATGACCAGACCGCAGACGCCGCAAATGCCCTCCCGACAATCGCTCTCGAAGACGATGGGATCGCGGCCCTCCTTGACCAAATCCTGATTGACCTGGTCCAGCACCTCGAGGATGGACATGTCCTCCTTCACTTCCCGGGCCGGGTACTCCTCGAAGCCGCCCGGGGCCTCCGGACCGGCCTGGCGCCACACGCGCAATCGGAATTCCATTACTTGTAGCTCCTTGTGCTTGGGGACACTTCCTCGAACTCAAGCGGCTCCTTGTGCATCACCGGCTCCTGGCCCACTCCGGTATACTCCCAGGCGGAGACATAGGCGTAGTTTTGGTCGTCCCGCAGGGCCTCGCCGTCCTCGGTCTGGTACTCCACCCGGAAGTGGCAGCCGCAGGACTCCTCCCGATTCAGGGCGTCGTGGGCCATGACCTCGGCGAAATCCAGGGACTCGGCCAGCCGCCAGGCCTGTTCCAGCTCCTGGTTCAGGCTCTGGTCCGTGCCGGGGACCTTGAGGTTGTTCCAGAATTCGTCCCTGACCTTCGCGATCTCCGTAAGGGCCTTCTGCAGGCTCTCTCTGTTCCGGGCCATGCCCACATTGTCCCACATCACGTCCCCGAGCTCGATCCGCAGCTCGTGGGCGGTCTTGTTCCCCTGAACCGCCAGGAGCTCCTTGTTCCGCCGCTCGACCTCCTCCCGGCTCTCGGCGAAGCTCGAATGGCTGGTGTCCACCTGGCCCGGCTTGCTCCGGGCGAAATAGTTCCCGATGGTGTAGGGAATGATGAAGTATCCGTCCGCAAGGCCCTGCATGAGAGCGCTGGCGCCCAGCCTATTGGCCCCGTGGTCGGAGAAATTGGCCTCGCCCAGGACAAAGAGGCCGGGGATGTTGCTCTGCAGATTGTAGTCCACCCAGAGCCCGCCCATGGTGTAGTGAGGCGCGGGATAGATGCGCATGCGCATCTCTTGGTGCACGTCCTCCCCGGTAATCTGCTGATAGATCTCGAAGAGGTTCCCGTAGCGCTCGTCCATGGTCTCGTGGCCGAAACGCTGGAAGGCGTCCTCGAAGTCGAGGTACACCGCGTATCCGGTCTCCCCTACTCCGCGGCCCTCGTCGCAGACCTCCTTGGCCGCCCGGGAGGAGATGTCCCGCGGGGAGAGATTGCCGAAGCTGGGATACTTCCGCTCCAGGTAGTAGTCCCGCTCCTCCTCGGGGATCTGGCTGGGATGGCGGGTATCGCCCTTCTTCTTGGGCACCCAGACCCGGCCGTCGTTGCGCAGGGACTCGGACATCAGGGTCAGCTTGGACTGGTGCCTTCCGGAGAAGGGAATGCAGGTGGGATGGATCTGGGTGTAGCAGGGATTGGCGAAGTAGGCCCCCCTGCGGTAGGCCCGCATGGCCGCGCCCACGTTGCTCCCCACCGCATTGGTGGACAGGTTGAACACCGTGGAGTAGCCCCCGCTGGCGATGACCACCGCGTCCGCGGCGTAGGACTCCAGCTCTCCGGTGCGCAGGTTGCGCACCACGATGCCCTTGGCCTCGCCGTCCACAAGGACCAGGTCCACCATTTCCCGGCGACCGCGCACCGTGACCTTGCCCTCCTGGACCTGGGCCATCATGGACTGGTACGCCCCGAGCAGGAGCTGCTGCCCGGTCTGGCCGCGACAGTAGAAGGTACGCGAGACCTGGGCCCCGCCGAAGGAGCGGTTGGCCAGCAGCCCGCCGTATTCCCGGGTAAAGGGGATGCCCTGGGCCACACAGAGGTCGATGATGGCCGTGCTGAGCTGGGCCAGGCGATAGACATTGGCCTCGCGGGAGCGGAAGTCGCCCCCCTTGATGGTGTCGTAGAACAGCCGATAGATGCTGTCCCCGTCGTTCTGATAGTTCTTGGCCGCGTTGATCCCGCCCTGGGCCCCGATGCTGTGGGCCCGACGCGGGCTCTCCTGATAGCAGAAGGCCTCCACGTTGTACCCCAGCTCTCCCAGCGATGCCGCGGCCGAAGCCCCGGCCAGCCCGGTCCCCACCACGATCACCTTGTATTTCCGCTTGTTGGCCGGATTGACCAGTTTGAGGCCGTCCATCCTGTGTTTGTCCCACTTGTCCTGGATCGGACCGAAGGGGACATTGCCGTCGAGCTCCATATATGATCCTCCCTAGGGTTTACATCCCGAACACAGAGAAGGCCACGGGAATGGACACCAGGGCGGCGGACAGCACCGCCGCAAGCACCAGGGACCCCGTCTCCACCCAGCCCCTGCTCTGGTCGGTATTCCAGCCCATGGTCTGGAAAAAGCTCCCGATACCGTGGGAAAGATGAATGAGCACAGCCGCCATGGCCGCGAGATAGATCAGGCTGATCCAGGGGCTCTGAAAGCTCATCTCAGCCATCTGGTAAACCCCGAAGTGCCCTTCCCCGGAGGCGGCCTCGTAGATAGCCGGATTGGTCACCCGCACGGTGAAGTGAAGCAGGTGGTAGATGACGAAGGCCAGAATCACCAGCCCGGTATAGAACATGGTCCGGGACGCCGGACCCGCCTCCTGATATCTGATTGTGGCGTAGCGCACCGGATTGGCCCGGGAATTCTCCAGAAAGAGGGTGATCCCCAGCACCACGTGCAGCACCAGCACTCCGGCCATGATCAGGCGTTCCACCCACAGGGCCGGACCCAGGGCGCGCAGGTGCTCCGCATAGGCGTTCAGGGCGTCCGCGCCCCAGTAAAAGCTGAGATTCCCCAGCATATGGCCGATCAAAAACAGGAGCATCAGGAGCCCCGTCCCAGCCATGAGCAGCTTCTTGCCTACAGAGGTCTGCCAGATCATGCTATTTTCCTTGGTTGCGCATTTTCTTTATGAGCATTCCGACACTTCCCATTGCCTTACCCTGAACATAGAGACAGACCGGGCGGGATACAATACCGGAAAATTTCGGAGTTAATACGTAGCCGAAATAAGTACTAGGAGGCGGGCTGAAGCGAGGAATCACAAATGCCGCCGCTATCCAGGGAGGAAAGATAGGCCTGCAGGTTCACCGTCTTGTTCAGCAGGCCGAGCTTCTTGCGGATGTTGTGGCGGTGGGTGTCGATGGTTCGCTTGGACAGGCCGAGGAGCTGGGCGATCTCCTTGGTTTCCTTGCCTTGCTTGATCAGATCCACGAGCTGCAGCTCGGTGGGGGTGAATCCGTGTCTCTGGGACAGGTCCTTGAGCAGGGGGGAAATGATCTCCTCCAGATTGGAGCGCACGATATCAATGTAGATCTTCTGGCTCTCCTCAAGGCCCGAGTCCCGCAGCTTCTCCAGAAAGGGGACGATCATCTGCTTGGCGTTGAAGACCATGCTCTCTTCCGAGACCCGCTTGTTCTCGTCCTTTTTCTCCAGCAGGACGTTGAGGGCGGTGTTGGTCTCCTCCAGCTTCTTGTTGGCCCGGGTCAGCTCCGCGGTCCGCTCCTGGACCAGCTGTTCCAGGCGCTCATTGGTCCGGCGAAGCTCCTCCTGGACCTGCTTGATCTGGCTCAGATCCCGGGCCACGCAGACACTGCCGATCTTGGTCCCCCCGTCCCGGAGCAGGCTGATGGACATGCCGAAGGGCAGGATCCGGCCGTCCTTGCGGCGGATCTCGATCTCGTAGTCCCGGACGAATCCCTTGGCGCGCAGCTCGGCCAGCATATCCCCGAGCCTGGCCTCGTCCGCATAGAGCTCGAAGGCGGACTTGCCCTCCAGCTCCTGGAAGCTGTACCCGAAGAGCTCCTCCGCTCGCTTGTTCCAGCGGATAAAGCGGCCCTTGCGGTCCACGATGCCGATGGCGTCCGCGGAGTTGTCCAGGACGTTCTTGAAGTAGTCCCTCTCCTTCTTCAGGGCGTCCTGGGCCTGCTTCAGCTCAAAAAGGTCCTGCGTCACCTCCAGCAGGGTCTTGAGCTCGCTGTTGGCCCGCACCGCCCGCTTGTACTGCCGGAGCTGCTCTTCCAGCTCCGTGTTCCGGGAACGGGCCTGCCGCAGTCTTTCCAGGAGCTCCTCCCGGCTCAGACCCCGACACTCCGCTTCGAGGGACTGGGATTCGTGCATAGGGCACCCTGATTGGCCGGCAAAGCGTGATAGGGATGGATGACATATCTTTTCTAGCACGTGGAGTCGGCGTTGACAATATCTGGGCCCCACACAGGCCTTGAGAGGCCTCCTGACTGAAGTGACGAGCCCTGCTCGAAGCGGTGCCGTGGTTCATAAGGGTCTTGCAACATGCTTTTTCAGAGGCCTCTGTGCCAACAGCGTATTGACACAGTTATCGCTTTTTTGAAAGATGGACTCCATTCATGAAGCCTTGTTCAACTGTAACTATTCACCACCTCAAGGCCTCAGCATCCACGACCACGGGCAGGGGCACGGGGTTTTTTGAATCAGCTGGCCTTCGGATCTGCTCCTTTTTTCGCCGG
>CAYFSD010000131.1:0-5894 GCA_964345705.1 uncultured Desulfohalobiaceae bacterium | reverse complement strand
CCCCCTGACCCCCTACCACCCCCGGGGGGCACGCGACCGCTGACCCCACCTCTCCCCCGCCCCGCCTTTCCCCGACCCGCCGTATTCCCCCGCCGCACTGGGCACCGTGCACCCTACGTTCAAAGATTGGGACTCGTGCATGAAATGAAGCGGGAGATTGGTATGCGGGCCTCCCCGGCCCGAACCTGGCAGGATAAAAAATGGCTGGGGTGGGAGGATTTGAACCCCCGAATCACGGGACCAAAACCCGTTGCCTTACCACTTGGCTACACCCCAGTCCGGTTCCTTGCGGTTGAGAAATGGGATACGCCGTTTCGCTCCAGAAAGCGCTGACCGCGCTTTTGGGCCTCTTTCGAGCCAAAGAGCGCCGTCATCGAGCTCCCCGATCCGTTCAGGCACACCGCTCTCGCCCCGAGCTGAAGCAAGGCGTACTGTAAAGAGCGCAACTCGGGGTGGGCACCGAGCACGACCGGCTCGAAATCGTTGCGCCACAGCTGACCGCTGGAACAGAAGTGATCTTTAAATCCTTTCCCTTTCCTTGTCAAGACGCCACCATCCCTTTCCCGCTCCGCGACCAGCCTGTCGTGCTCCCTATAGGCCCAGGCCGTGGAAACAGCGATGTCAGGGCAGACAATCAGCAGCCCCTCCAGCCGGGGCGCCGCCGAGGCCGGGGCCACCTTCTCCCCGGCCCCAGTGACCCAGGCCGTCCGGCCCAGCAGGAAGAAGGGCACGTCCGAGCCCACGGAGGCCGCGACCTCGGCCAGGGCCCGATAACCGAGCCGTGATTCCGCCGGCAGGCGGCCATTCATCCAGGCAAGCAGGGCCGCGGCATCCGCGCTGGCGCCTCCCAGACCGGATCCCGCCGGGATGCCCTTTTCCAGGAACACCTCCACATCCGGACGGAACCCCGTAGCCCGGGCGAAAGCCTCATAGGCCTTATGGAGGATATTGTCTTCTCCCTCCAATTCCGGCAGGGAACAGGAGAGCCGGAACCCCCCGCCCGACGGCAACGGATTCAGATGCAGGGTATCGCCGGGGCTGGAGACGGGGGCGAAGAGGCTCCGCAGCTCGTGGTATCCGTCGCTTCGCCGGCCCAGGATCTCCAGGCAGATGTTGATCTTGGCCCCTGTCTGAATGGAAACCGCCTCCGACATGACTACTGCAGTCTCAGCGCCTGGAAGAGATTCTGTCCCTTCCGGTTCACCAGCAGGAGAACAACACCCTTTTCCTTGGCCTGGTCCACCACGGCCTCGAATTCCTCCACGCTCTCCACGAGCCGGCCGTTGGCCTGCAGGATCACGTCACCGGGGCGCAGCCCCGCCTGATGGGCCGCCGACCCCTGCTGGATCCCCTCAATGACCAATCCCTTGGGGGCTTGCATTCCCAGAGAGCGCGCTTCCTTTTCCGTCAGGGGCCTGAGGCGCATCCCCTGCACTCCGGCCTCTTCCGAGGGCTCCTGCTGCTTGTCGGCGAGTTGCTCACCCCGCTGGCCGACCTCGACGCTGACCTCCTTTTTCTCTCCCTCGCGCCAGAGGACGATCCGCGCCGTCTCCTCGGGAGCCATCTGACCGATGACACGAGTCAAATCACGGGCGCTTTCAATGGCCTTGCCGTTGACCTCGAGAATGACGTCACCCGCCTGAATTCCGGCCTCGTCCGCGGGATCGCCCTCCTGCACCGAGGCCACGAGGGCCCCCTCGGGCTCGGAAAGCCCCAGGGCCTGCGCCGTGTCCTGGTCCACATCCTGGATGGTCACGCCCAGCCAGCCGCGCTTGACCGTATGGTATTCCTTGAGCTGGAAAATGATGTCCTTGGCCATGCTGCTGGGAATGGCGAACCCGATCCCCTGGCCCTGGGCCACGATGGCCGTGTTGATGCCCACGACCTCGCCCTGGAGATTGAGCAGCGGACCACCGCTGTTCCCCGGATTGATGGAGGCGTCGGTCTGAATGAAGTTGTCGTAGGGCCCGGCACCGATCACTCGGCCCTTGGCGCTCACGATCCCCGCAGTGACCGTATGGCTCAGGCCGAAGGGATTGCCGATGGCCACGACCCATTCCCCGGGCTCGATCTGGCCGGAATCGCCGAAATCCAGACTGGGGAGCTCCCGCTCCACATCGATCTTGAGCAGGGCCAGATCCGTCTCCTCGTCGGTTCCCACGATCTCGGCCTCGTGCGTCTCCTCGCTCTCCCGCAGGGAGACCTGGACCTTGTCCGCCTGGGCCACGACGTGATGATTGGTCACGATGTACCCGTCCTCGGAGATAATGAAGCCCGAGCCCAGGGCGTTCTTCTTTTCCCGCCTGGGCTGGCCCTCGTAGAACTTGTCGAAGAACTCCTCGAAGTAGGGATGATCCTGAAAGGGGGAGAAGAACTCCCGGAGCCGCTTCGAGGTCTCCACCGTCTTGACCGTGCTCACGTTGACCACCGCGGCACCGGCCTCCTGCGCCAAATCGCTGAAGGACGGCAGACCCTTTTGCGAGTGGGCCTGGGTCTGGGCACAAACGGTGGCAGCGAAAAACACCACGCAGACAACACAAAGGAACGCAACCCGCCTTGCCAAAGCCATTGTGACCTCCTTAGCCTTCAGCATCCTGTCTGTCTTCCCCAAAACCGGCTTCCTCGCCGGAAAAGCACCGAGAGATGACCGCGCTGTCCTCTCCGCGAGCGGAGGCTCCAAGCTCCCGAACCGTGCCCCGGCAGACGAACCCCGCCTCCGTCAGGTCCACGTATCCCGCGGAGAGCACCTTGGTGTAGGGGATCTGCTCCCGCAGCTCCTCATGCAGAATCCGTTCCGGAAAGAGGACGGGGGTCTTTTTGCCGGAAAAGTCCTCGAAAATGATGTACTTCACGCTCACGCTCCCTGGGTGCCTTGCTGGATGCTCCGATGGGGTCGGCGGCCTTCCGCTGTAAGGAGCGGAGAGGCCGAGAGAGGTTCCAGCGGAAGGAATTGCCCGGAGCTCCTCTTCCTTTACGAAAGCGAGCCCTGGTTTCTTTGTCTGGAAAAGGAATCAACCTGAGCCACTCTATCAGGGAAAGGGGAATCCTCCAAGAGCAGCTGGAGAAAAGGACACGCTTCCCCCCCTGAGTGGCGCGGACGGTGAAATCACCGTTCCATGGCTCCCTGCTGCTGGTCGGCCATCTGCCGCATGAGCTCCAGAGTCTCCCGTGCTTCCTCGGGGTCCAGCCTGCGCAGGGCGAAACCGGCGTGAATCAGCAGGTAATCCCCGACAGCGGCCTCCTCGTCCAGCAGGAGCAGGGAGGCCTGAACTGTGGTTTCACCACCTCCCACACGGCAGGTGGCCATATCGTTCTCCACGGACACGATTTCCGCAGGGACAGCGAGACACATAATACTTCCTTGTCCTTTCCCGGCACGAAACGCCTCTCGTGACCGGTGGCCCAGATTTACGAAAGCATCCCGCACAGGGATGCGGACCTCACCTACGGAACAAGGCTAGCATAAAAAAAGAAGTACACCTTGACAAGATTTGTTTGCCCGAGATAAATTAGCACGTGCGTGATTCTTTATTTATTTTTCAATATTATCAATAAATTACGGTAACATCCCCTCCGCGGAGCGAATGTTCGCCGGAACAAGACGGCGCTATGCAACTCACACAAGAGCAGATCAACTACTGTATGGAGTGCGGGGTGTGCACCGGGAGCTGTCCGGTGAGCTACGAGTGGGAGTCCTTTTCTCCCAGGCAAATGATCCGGCGCAGCCTGGACAGGGAGACACCCCTGAGCCAGACCCGGGAGGTCTGGGCCTGCCTGACCTGTGCCCGCTGCAGCGAGCGCTGCCCAGTGGGTATCGATTTTCCGGAGTTCATCCGCAAGCACCGCAAGCAGGCAAGGGACGGGGCCAATCCTCCGCGCGAGAGCCATCACGGCGTCCTGCAGACCCTGACCCGCCTGCAGACAGCCGGGCTGCGGCAGAACCGCACCGCATGGGCCCACGAAGCGGGCTCTTTTCGGGACCAGGGCGATTTTTTCTATTTCGTCGGCTGCCAGCCCTACTTCGAAATCCTCTTCCGCTATCTGGACCTGGACGCCTTGGATCCGGCCAGAGGCGCCCTGAAGCTTTTGAACCGCCTGGGCATCGAGCCGGTGATCAGCGACGCGGAGTGCTGCTGCGGGCACGACGCCCTCTGGACCGGAGACGAGGACCTCTTCCGACAGCTGGCGGAGAGGAACCTGGAGGCCATCAGCGCTTCCGGTGCGCACACCGTTCTCTTCAGCTGCCCCGAGGGCTATCTCACCTTCAAGGAACAGTATCCCCGCTACTTCGGGGAGCTCCCCTTTCAGGTACGCCATCTCACCGAGTTCCTGGACCAGGAGATTCCCTCCGCCGGCCTCGGCTTCCGCCCTGCCAAGGAGGAGGCCCTGACCTATCACGACCCCTGCCGGCTGGGACGCCAGGGAGGCATCTTCGAGCCGCCCAGGCGCCTGATCAACCTCGCGGCTGAGGGCAGGCTCCGGGAAATGGACCGCACCCGGACCAACGCCATGTGCTGCGGGACCACCGCCTGGATCGAGTGCTCCTCCTGCTCCAAGGGAGTACAAATAGAACGGCTCAACGAGGCGATCGAGACCGGGGCCGAGCGGCTGATCACCGCCTGCCCCAAATGCAGGCTCCACTTGAGCTGCGCCCAGGAGAACACGGGCATGCGGCTGCCAGTGGAGGACATTTACAGCTATCTGGCCCGGCATCTGGACAGCTGAGGCCGAACCGAAAGACGACGCTCCGGTTGAGGGGCAACCGGATGGGAGGTTGAATCCATGAGCCAGGAAACGCCGGCTGCCGTGCAGGGCTCGGTGGTGATCATCGGCGGCGGGATCAGCGGCATGCAGTCCGCCCTGGATCTGGCGGACTCCGGATACTACGTGCACCTGGTGGAGAAGTCCTCGGCCATCGGCGGCTCCATGGCCCAGCTGGACAAGACCTTTCCCACCAACGACTGCACCATGTGAATCCTCTCGCCCAAACTGGTCGAGGTCGGCCGGCACATCAATATCGAGCTGCACACCCTTTCGGATGTGAGCTCCGTGCAGGGCGAGGCGGGCGACTTCCAGGTCACCCTGACCAAGCGCCCCCGCTACGTGGACCCGGACAAGTGCATCGCCTGCGGCACCTGCGCTGAGAAGTGCCCCGCCAAGGCGGTGGACGAATTCAACGAGGGGCTTTCCAAGCGCAAGGCCATTTACGTGCCCTACGCCCAGGCCGTGCCCCTGAAATACGCCATTGACGCGGACCGGTGCATCTATTTCAAAAAGGGCAAGTGCCGGGCCTGCGAGAAATACTGCCCCACCGAGGCCATCGACTTCGGGGACACCGCGCGGGAGGTGACCCTTTCCGCCGGCGCGGTCATCCTCTCCGCCGGATTTCAGACCTTCGATCCCTCCTCCCTGGATCTGTATCAGTACAGCCAGAGCCCCAACGTGGTCACCGGGATGGAGTTCGAGCGGCTCCTGTCCGCGAACGGCCCCTATCAGGGCCATCTGATCCGGCCCTCGGACCAGGAGGAGCCGAAGAAGATCGCCTGGCTGCAGTGCGTGGGCTCGCGGGACATCAACCGTTGCCAACGGCCCTACTGCTCCGCCGTGTGCTGCATGTACGCGGTCAAGGAGGCGGTGGTGGCCAAGGAGCACACCCCGGGGCTGGACACCGCCATCTTCTATATGGACATGCGCACCTACGGCAAGGACTTCGAGCGCTACTACGACCGGGCCCGCGGGGAACAGGGCGTGCGCTTCGTCCCCTCCCGAATCCACTCCGTCCTGGAGGATCCGGAAACCAGGAACCTCCATCTCTCCTACTTCACCGAGGACGGCGAGCTGCAGTCCGAGGAGTTCGACATGGTGGTCCTCTCCGTGGGCATGGAGACCACCCC
>CAYFSD010000130.1:1584-5911 GCA_964345705.1 uncultured Desulfohalobiaceae bacterium | reverse complement strand
ATCTTGTTCAGCTCCCTGCGGGGATGGCCGAAGGGAAAATCCGAGCCGAAGATCAGGCGCTCGTCCCCGTAGCGCCGGAGATAGTCCAGGATTTCACCTGGGGCGGCGAGGCTGGTGTCCGCGTACACCCGGGGAAGCTCCCACAGGCCGGCCGAGGCGATGGCCCGGTACCCGCCGTTGAGCCCGCCCAGATGGGGAATGATCACCAGGGCCCGCGGGGCCATTTCCGTGATGAAGGAAACGGTGTTCTCCAGCTCCTCCTCCAGGACCACGGGAAGCCGCCTGGCCTGAATCCGCTCTAGCATCCGGCGGCATTCGGGGGCCTCGTATCGATAGCGCGGCTCATCTGCGTGTCTGTGCCACTTGACCCCCTTGTGCTCCGGCTGCAGCTCCTCCACGGCGAAGTCGTTCCAGACGAAGAAATAGGGAATGACCTCGAGCTCCTCGCTGCCCGCGCTCAAAAGATATTCCTGCGCCCTTCTTCTCCGCTCCCGCCACTCCGGGGTGTCTACAAATTCGGGATCATAGCGGTCGTAGATCTCCGCGACCGGGGGAAACATCACCGCCCTGGCGATGCCGCTGCCCTTGGCACAGGTCAGGTAGTCCTCGAAGGACTGGGGCGGCATCCTGTCCTGGATGCCGCAGTGGACGTGGCCGTCGATGGCGTAGGGCATGGCGCGTCGCTCCCGCTCCCCTGCATTTTCGGGTCGGTGAAGCCGTCCCCTAGCAGCAGGGGCAGCCCATTCTTTTCATGGATAGGCTAAATAAAATAAGGAGAGCCCGCAACCTTTTAGCTGCGGGCTCCCCGGGATGTGCCGTTCAGAGGCTGGAGACGGCAGTTGTTTGATCCTCTGCAACAGGGGGCAAAGCCCCAATGCCGCTACAGAATGAAATCGCTTAATCCAGATTCAACTCGTTGCTAGAACAGGCCGCTGACCTTGCCCGTGTCCGTTTCCACGTCCACCTTGGTGTAGGCCGGATTGGAGCTGGTCCCGGGCATGAAGGGAATGGTGCCGGCCACGGGGACGAGGAACTTGGATCCGGAGTAGATGTAGAGGTCCCGCACCGGCAGGCGCCAGCCCTTGGGCACGCCCTTCCAGGTGGGCTCGTGGGACAGGGAGAGATGGGTCTTGGCCATCATGGTGGCGTAGTCGTTGAACTGCGGGTCGTCCTCCAGCATCTTGGCCTTGCGCTCCGCCTCGGGCTCCCAGTCCACGCCGTCCGCGCCGTAGACCTCGCGGGCGATGGTGTCCACCCGCTCGCGCAGGGGCTTGTCCATGGAATAGAGGAACTCGAACTTGGACTCTTCCTCACAGGCGTCGATCACCGCGTCCGCGAGCTCCAGGGCCCCGTCTCCGCCGTCCATGAAGTGGGTGGAGGCGGCGCAGCGCGCTCCGGCCTCCTGGGCCCGCTTCTTGACCAGGTCGATTTCCGCCTTGGTGTCCGTGGGGAAGCAGTTGACGCAGACCACCGGGTTCATGCCGGACTTGCGGATGACCCCGATCATGTGGATCAGATTGTCCATGCCCTTGTCCAAGAGATCCAGATTCTCCTTGGTGTACTCCTCGGGCAGGGGGCGCCCGGGTGTCACCTTGGGGCCGCCGCCGTGCATCTTCAGGGCCCGGATGGTGGCGGTCAGCACGGAGACGTGGGGCTTGAGGCCGCTATTGCGGCACTTGACGTTCCAGAACTTCTCGAAGCCGATGTCCGCGGCGAAGCCGCTCTCCGTGACGTGGTAGTCGAACATCTTCAGGCCCATGCGGTCCGCGATGATGGAGGACTGGCCCACGGCGATGTTGGCGAAGGGACCGGCGTGGACCATGCAGGGCTGATATTCGGCGGTGCACATCAGGGTGGGATTGATGGTGTTCCGCATCCAGGCGGTCATGGCTCCGCCGACCTGGAGGTCGCCGGTGGTGACGCGCTTGCCGTTCAAATCGAAGGCCACGGTCATGTTGTTCAGGCGCTCCCGCAGATCGGCCAGATCGGTGGCGATGGACAGGATGGCCATGCACTCGGAGCTGACCGCGATGTTGAACCCGGATTCCATGGTGTACCCGTTCGCCCTGCCTCCGAGGCCAAGCACCGTCTTGCGCAGGGCCTGGGCGCAGTAATCGATGACCCAGTTCATCTCCACCCGGTTGGGATCGATGTTCAGGGCGGGAATGCCGGAAAGCTGCTCGATCTTCTCCGGGCCATAGTTGCGCTCGTGCTGCATGCGGGAGGTCAGGGCGACCATGGCCAGGTTGTGGGCGTTCATGATGTCGTTGATGTCACCGGTGAGCCCCAGGGAGAACTCGGTCATGGGGATGAGGATGGCGTTTCCGCCGCCCGCGGCCGAGCCCTTGATGTTCATGGTCGGCCCGCCCGAGGGCTGACGCAGGGCGCCGCCCACGTTCTTGCCCCGCTTGCCCAGACCCTCCATGAGGCCCACGGAGGTGGTGCTCTTGCCTTCGCCGAGCGGTGTGGGGGTGATGGCGGTGACCTCGATGTACTTGCCGTCCGGCTTGTCCTGCATCCGGTTCATGATCTGGAGAAAGTCGAGCTTGGACAGCCGGCCCATGGGGATCATCTCCTCCTTGGAGAGCCCGAGCTTGTCCCGCCACTCGTCGGGCATGGGCATGTTCTGCTCCGCGGCCTCGGAGATCTGCCAGTCCTTCATTTGTGACACATCATACGCCATCATTCCTTCTCCTTGTTTGTGGGTTCAGGAGGAAACAACCGGCAAACGGCCCGGGTGGCGGAGACCCTTTTCTTCCGCGGGGCAGCTGTCGCTCGCGCCGAGCGCCCACCCGATGAAAGCGGTCTCCCCAACATGCGCCCGTCAGGACCGGTGCTCGACTAAGGCTCGCACACCCGCTTTTTCGAGTTATATACTGGAATATCTCCTTTCGTGTCAAAGGGTTCTCCGAGAAAAATGCCCTCTTTCGCGCGTTGGCCCATTCAGGGATGCCGCTTAGCCCTTCCCCTCCTGCTTCCAGAAGAAACGATTAGGAAAATGGCGCATTTTGGAAATAGCTAAAAATTTACTTGTGGAATTTTTTTGTGGAGGCTGTGGATTTCTATGTCGAAAACCGAGGAATCCCTTGACCACTCACGGTTTCACCTCGATTGCTTCAAGACAAGGAGTGGTAGGATCTAAAGACTATATTCAATAATGTAAACAGCTTATATAAGAGGTTGTTCACTACCCCTTCTTCGCTGTCATCTCTGCTCAACTCATTTGAAAAAAACATCTCGATGAGTATTGTTATTCACGTATGACAAGCCAATGGGAACAAATAAAAACAATTCTCAATCAGAGGCTGAGACCGGGAATATTCAAGGTCTGGATCAAGCCTTTGACGGGTGAGATCCGTGACGGACGGCTGGTTCTGACGGCCCCCAACGAGTTCGTCGCTTCCTGGATCCGCGAGCGGCTCACGGACCAGATCCGCTCCGCCGCAGCCTCGCATCTGGGATACGAGCCCGGGGAGATCGTTCTACGCTCGGAGAAGCGATCCACCGAGGCTTCAAGCGAGACCGCCGCGAACGGGCCCCTAATCAAGTCCAAGTCCGGCTCGGGGATGGATCTCCCGGTTCAGCCCAGCGAGCCCAAGACCAGAAAGTTCTCCTGGCGTCACTCCTTCAACGATTTCGTCGTCGGCGCCTGCAATCAGCTGGCCTACGCCGCCTGCACCAGCCTGTGCCGCACCGACTTCCAACAGGACAATCTTTTCCTCTGCTCCGGACCGGGGCTGGGAAAGACCCACCTGGCCCAGGCCATCGGCAACGAGCTCTGCGAGAGGAAGCAACAGGCCTCGATCAATGTGGTCTACGCCTCCTCGGAACAGTTCGCCAACCAGATGGTGCGGGCCCTCAAATCCAAGGACCTGGATGCCTTCAAGAAGAGGTACAGGGAAAACGTGGATCTGCTCCTACTGGAGGATATCCACTTCTTCCAGGGCAAGGAAAAAATGCAGGAAGAGCTCCTGTCCATGATCAAGGCCCTGGAGGAAAACGGAAGCAAGGTGGTGTTCACCAGCTCCTTCCTGCCCAAGGAGCTCAAGGAGGTGGACAATCAGCTCGCCTCCTACTTCTGCTCCGGCCTGCTGGCGCCCATCGAGAAGCCGGACTACGATGTGCGCAAGCGTGTGCTGCAGAACAAGGCCCACCAGTTCCAGATCGATATCCCCGAGGACATCTCCCATCTCGTGGCCTCGAGCATTACCCAGGACATCAGGCAGCTGGAGAGTTGCGTCCGCAACATGGCCATGAAGGCCAGGCTCCTGAACCAGAAGATCTCCCAGGACCTGGTTCGGGACGTGCTGCAGCACTACGCCCAGGA
>CAYFSD010000130.1:0-1484 GCA_964345705.1 uncultured Desulfohalobiaceae bacterium | reverse complement strand
CCGTCATTCAGGTTGCGCACCCAGCCCTTGAGATTCAGATTGTCCGCCTGGGACTTGGTCCAGGAGCGGAAATTCACCCCCTGCACCTTTCCGGATACCGTGCAATGCAGCGTTTGCATACCCTCCTCCTTCATTCTTTGTGATTCGGGGCGGCACGTCGCGATGCCCCGCTATTCGTGGCCACTCGCCCTACTCCCTTGAGCCTTCCGCGGCAATCGCCTTGGCCGGGATCAGCCCGGTCGCGCTCGCGGAAACGATGTTTCCCGCCACACCGGCTCCGTCCCCGGCTACATAGAGCCCCCGAATGGGGGTCTGCAGCCGGTTGTCCGTCTCGATCTGCGTGGCGAAGAACTTGATTTCCGGAGCGTAGAGCAAGGTTTCGTCATTGGCAACTCCGGGGACCACTTTATTCAGTTTTTCCAGCCCCTCGGACAAATTGGTCAGCAATCGCTCCGGCAGAGCCATGGCGATGTCACCGCAGACCACGTTCTTTAGGGTGGGCTCGATATATCCCTTGTTGATCCGGTGCCACGTGCTGCGTCTGCCCCGCTTCAGGTCGCCCAGACGCTGCAGGATGGGGTGTCCGCCGCCGATAAGGGTGGCCAGCCGGCCGATGGATTCGCCGTAGGAGCGGTTGTCCGTCACCGGCTCCGTCAGGACCACCTTGGAAAGGAAGGCGAAGTTGGCGTTGTTCGACTTGCGGTCCAGATAGGCGTGCCCGTTGACGCAGACAAAGCCCTGATAGTTCTCCTGGGAGACGTACCCCCCGTAGTTGGTGCAGAAGGTGCGTGTCTGATCGTCGTACTTCGCTGTTTGAATGAAGAAGGTCGGGTCGTAGATGATTTCGGTGATGTCCTGCAGAATATCGTTGGGCACCTCCACCCGGACCCCAACCTCGATGCCGCGCTGGGTGATGCCGATCCCGTTCCGTTGCGCCATGGATCCCATCCACTCCGACCCCACTCTGCCGGGAGCAAGGATCACCCGCTCCGCGCGGATCTCGCCTTCATGGGTGACCACTCCGCGCACGCTTTTCTCCTGGACCAGAAGATCCCGAACCTCGGTTCCGGGGAGGATGTCCACGCCCTGGTCCCTGATGCCACGAAGCATGCCCTCGATGTGCTGGGGGAGATTGTCGCTGCCCAGGTGCTTCTGCCGGATAAGCAGCAGCTCGATTCCCTCGCGACGGGCCTCCTTGCGGATGTTTCTGGCCTTTTCCTCGTGCGTGGGATACACCGGGCCATCCATGCCATGAGCGCTGAAAATGGCCTCGGTTTCCTGAATCAGGGCGGTGGCCTGCTCCATGCTCATGAAGCGGGTCAGGTCGGTCTGTCCCAGCTTGGGGACGAAATTCAGCTTGCCGTCGGAAAACAGCCCGGCCCCTCCGAAGCCGGATAGGATGTGGCAGGGATCGCATCCCAGGCATTTTTCGTTCTGATTGACCGGACATCTGCGCTTTCCGGGCAGCGGCCCCCGATCGATCA
>CAYFSD010000129.1:2716-5924 GCA_964345705.1 uncultured Desulfohalobiaceae bacterium | reverse complement strand
TCGTGGCTCTCCCGGGGCTCGAGGGCAGTCAGGGAGGAGACGTGACGATAGGGGGTGACCATGAGATGGCCGTTGTTGTACGGATAGCGGTTCATGATCACGAAGTTGTGCTCCGCCCGGTGAAGGATGAGCCGCTCCCGGTCCTCTTCCGGGGTCCTTGGAATGCAGAAGACGCACTCGTCGGGCTTGGGGCCCAGGATGTATTCCAGACGCCACGGCGCGTACATGCGGTCCATAGCACGTTCTCCCGCTTGACGGATTCAGCTCGTTTCGGAATCCGATCCCGCCACCAGACGCGATCCGGGCTCCTTGCCCTCGGCCAGCTCCACGGCCTCCTCGGGGGTCTGCGCAACCTCCACCCCGTCGATCCCGGTCCAGCCGCCCAGGCAGATCACCCTGCGGCCGAGCTTCAGGGCCATGGCCGTCTCGGACAGGGTGCCGTACCCCCCGGAGACGGCGATGGCGGCCTCCCCGTTCTGGACCACCAGGTAGTTGCGCATCATGCCCATTTCCGTGCTCACGGGGCAGGTGACGAAGGGATTGGCCTCCCCGGGATCGGATCCGGGCAGGATCCCGATCACCCGGCCTCCGGCCAGGCAGGCCCCCTTGCTGGCCGCCTCCATGACCCCGCCCAGGCCTCCGCAGATCAGGGTGTGCCCTCTCTCGGCCAGGAGTCGGCCCACCTCGCGGGCCCGCTCGTATACTTCCCCGGCGCAGTCGCCGGCTCCGATCACGGATATGCGCATAGAATCACAGGATCTGGCTCAAGAATTTCTGGGTGCGCGGATGCTGCGGATCCTGGAAGAAGTGCTCCGGTGTGCCCCGCTCCACGATCTGCCCCTGGTCCATGAAGACCACCCGGTCCGCGACCTCCCGGGCGAAGCCCATTTCGTGGCTCACCACCAGCATGGTCATTCCCTCCAGGGCCAGGTCCTTCATCACTTCCAGCACCTCCCCGATCATCTCCGGATCCAGGGCGGAGGTGGGCTCGTCGAAGAGCATGATCTGCGGGTTCATGGCCAGGGCCCTGGCGATGGCCACCCGCTGTTTTTCCCCGCCGGAGAGCTTGGAGGGGTGCTTCTCCGCCTTGTCCCGGATCCCCACCTTGTCCAGGAGGGGATAGGCCTCGGCTTTGGCCTGCTCCCTGGGGATCTTCTTCAGCACGGTCGGGGCCAGGGTGAGGTTCTCCAGCACCGTCTTGTGCGGAAAAAGGTTGAAGTTCTGGAAGACCATGCCCAGGCCCATGCGGATCCGGTTCAGGTCCGCCTTGGGATGGGACACGTCGCTGCCGTTCACCTCGAGGGTGCCCCTGTCGATGCTTTCCAGCTGGTTGATGGCCCGGAGCAGCGTGCTCTTGCCGGAGCCGCTGGGCCCGATGACCACGATCCGCTCTTGGGAGAACACATCCAGATCGATGTTCTCCAGGGCCATGAAGCGTCCGAAGAATTTGTACACCCCGCGGACGGAAATGACGGGCCGGGTCTCATTCATAGGGGGTCAACCTGTTTTCCATGATATTGACAATCTTGGACAGAAACAAGGTGATGAGCAGATAAATCAGGGCCACCAGGGTGAAGGTCTCGAAATAGTCGAAGGTGGAGGTGGCGAACTCCCGGCCCCGGCGCAGCAGGTCGGACACCGCGATGATGGAGACCAGGGAGGTGTCCTTCAATAGGGCGATGAATTCGTTGCCCACGGGAGGGAGAATGGTGCGCATGGCCTGGGGGAGGATCACGTAGCGCATGGTCTGCCAGCGGCTGAAGCCGAGGGACCGGGCCGCCTCCGTCTGTCCCGGATCGATGGAGTCGATGCCAGCGCGGAAGATTTCCCCCATGTACGCCCCGTAGCACACGGTCAGGGCGATGATGGCCGCGGTGAAGGGCGGGATCTGGGTGAAGGTCCCGATGGCGTAGTAGATGTAGAACAGCTGCACCAGCAGGGGGATGCCCCGCACCACCTCCACGTAGGTGGAGGCGGTCAGATTGACGAAGGAATTGCGGGACAGGCGCCCCAGCCCGGTGATCAGGCCCACGATCAGGGAGAGGATGATGGAGAGCATGGTCACCTCGAAGGTGACCAGCACCCCGTCGGGCACGAAGAGCAGGATGTCCAGGTAGGGATCGGGTTGGACGGTGCACAGCAGGATGATGAGCCCGATGGCGCCGAAGCAGGAGACCCTCCAGGCGGTGAAGAGCCCCTTGTCCGATTTGTCCGGGATCGCCGCGCTGTCCGTGACCTCGATGCGCCGGGCGTGGCCTGTCTCCTCCGTTTCCCGGTCTTCCGTGTGCTGCGTCCTGCTTTCGCTCTGGCTCATGGCGGCGCCTTCAAGAGGTAAGCTGATTGTGAGGGGGGTCGGGATCGCCGATCCCCCGCGGCGCGGAGAAAGAGGGCCGCCGGAGCGGCAGGGCCGCCCCGGCGGCCGGGACAAGGCCTACTGAATCCACTCCTTCTTGAGCTCCTCCTCCAGGCCCTTTTCCTTGACCGCCTGGATCCCTTCGTTGATCAGCTCCAGGAGATCCTTGTTGCCCTTCTGCACCGCGATGCCGTAGTGCTCGGTCTGGCCAGTCTCCAGGATGCTGGCGATCCGCAGGTCCTGCTGGAAGCCCTCCTTCTGCTTGGCGTAGTTCGCCGCCACGGGATCGTCGCAGACCACCCCGGCCAGGTTGTCGTTCCTCAGGTCCCGCATGGCCAGGCCGATCTCGTCGTAGGACTCGGAGTTCACCCCCTCCGCCTCCTTGACCGCGAAGTACCCGGTGGTCCCGATCTGGGCCCCCACATCCTTGCCTCGCAGGTCCTCCAGGGTCTCGGCGTCGGAGTCGCGGGGCACGATCAGGGCCTGCCGCACCTCGTAGTAGGGCTCGCTGAAGTCCATGGCCTTTTTCCGCTTTTCCGTGATGCTCACCGAAGAGCAGATGGCGTCGTAGTTGCCGCCCTGCAGGCCGGCGAAGATGCCGTCCCAGGGGGTGTTCTTGAACACGGGCTCGAATCCGGCGAGCTCGCCCGCCGCGGTCATGTAGTCGATGGAGTAGCCCACGATCTCCTTGTCCTGGTTCACGAACTCCATGGGCGGCCAGGTGGCGTCCACGGCGAAGACGATGGTCTTCTGTCCCCAGGCGCCGGATGCGAAGAGAAGGATCAAAAGCACGGCGAACAGGGCCTTTTTCCACATAGCGCGTCACCTCCCTGGTTGGGGTTCCTTCCATGCGGG
>CAYFSD010000129.1:0-2616 GCA_964345705.1 uncultured Desulfohalobiaceae bacterium | reverse complement strand
ATTGAGCTGGGCCTGGCGGTCCGTGGTCTCCCCGTCCAGCTTGGCCCGCAGGATCTCCTTCAGGACGCGGGAGTAGGCCGGTCCCGGAGTCAGGCCCATTCGCTTCAGGTCGTTGCCCCCGACCTCGATGTCGGTATCCCTGAGCCGGGTCAGATAGTGGGAGACCTGCTTGCGGATCTCCTCCGTCTTGCCCGTGGCCATGACGTAGAGCACCGCCTCGATGGACAGCTCCGTCAGGATGAAATAGAGCCCGCTCTGTCTCTGCTCCCCGCGCTGCCAGTCCATGAGTCTCTTCCGCGCGGAGTGCACGTCCCGCAGCAACTGGACGAAGCCCTCCTCCTGCCTGGAGGAGAACTGGAGCCGCTTGAGCAGGGTGCGGCACTCGTCCGCGGTGTGGCCCTCGCAGAATCCCAGGAGGAAGACCTTCCACTTCTCGGGATCGGGGCTCTCGTAGAGCAGGGCGTACCAGTCCAGGACCCGGGCCGCCTCCTCCAGGATCTGCTCCTTGCGCTCGGTGATCTGCAGCAGGGGATGGATGTTCTCCGGCACACCCAGCTCCTCAAGGCGGCGCAGACAGCTCAGGGGGTCGCTTTCCTCCAGGATGAGCGCGAGCTCCTGGAAGATGCGCGAGCCCGAGAGCCGATGGAACATGTTCAGGCTCAGGGCGTTCTTGATCAGCCGCTCGGCCTGGCTGCCGATGCGGAAGGAAAAGCGCTGCTCGAAGCGCACGGCGCGCAGGATGCGGGTGGGATCGTCCACGAAGCTCAGCGAATGCAGGACTCGGATGGTGCGCTCCTTGATGTCCTTCTGGCCGCCGAAGAAGTCCACCAGCTCGCCGAAGCGCCCCGGATTGAGCTGGATGGCCAGGGCGTTGATGGTGAAGTCCCTGCGGACCAGGTCCATCTTGATGGAGGAGAGCTCCACCGTGGGCAGGGCCGCGGGGTGCTCGTAGTACTCCAGGCGGGCCGTGGCCACGTCGATGCGCTGGCCGTCGGGAAGGATGACCACCGCGGTGCTGAATTTCCGGTGCGAGCGGTAGCGTCCCCCCAGGTCGCGCACGATCCGCGCGGCGAAGGCGATCCCCTCGCCCTCCACCACCAGGTCCAGGTCCAGGTTGGGCTGCTGCAGCAGGATGTCCCGGACGAAGCCGCCCACGGCGTACGCGGTGTATCCCATCTCCTCGGCCATTCGCCCCAGCTGCTGCAAAAGCTGGTGCACGGAGGCGGGAAGGCGGTTGCGCATCAGCGAGCCCACCTTTCGCTCCTGCACCCGGTTTTTGGAAATGGACTCCGGGATCCGGGCCGGCTCCTCCACCAGCCAGTTGATCAGGTCGGTGCGGGTGACCACCCCGACCAGGCGGTCCTGCTCCAGGACCGGGACCAGGCGCTGGCCCTGCTCGATGATGATCTCCACCACGTCGTACAGGCTGTCCTCCGGGGAGAGGGCGCTCACGTTGCGCCGCATGTACTCCCGGATCTCGAAGCCGCCCAGTCCGTGGGAGCTGGCCCGGCTGGCCAGCTGGTGCTCCAGGATGCCCTGGCATTCGCCGGTTTCCGGATCCAGTACCGGGACCGCCTTGAGCCCGAAGCGGGTCATCACCGTGCAGGCGGTATCGATGTCCTGGGTGCCGGTCACGGAGACCGGGGGGCTGGACATGAGGGAGCGGACGCGGAGCTGGGGATGGATGTGGGAGTAGAGCAGGCCGAAGAGCTCGTCCTCGATCTGGGCCGGGGTCTTGTGCTTGACCGTGGCGGAGGCGGCGTACGCGTGGCCCCCTCCGCCCAGGGAGGAGCAGATGGTGCCCACGTCCACATACGGGTCCCGGCTGCGGGCGGCGATGTGCACCCGGTCCTGCATCAGGGCCAGGGCGAAGACGGTCTTGTGCTGCTCGATCTCCATCATCTTGTGCACCAGCAGGGCAAAGTCCCGCACGTAGCGGTCCAGGGAGACGCGGGCGAAGCAGACCTCCACCCCGTCGAAGTTGTGCACCGTGGCCGAGTTGAGCAGGCTGTTCAGGATCCCCACCTGCTCGGAGCTGATCTCCTTGTTCAGAAAGTCGGAGATCACGGTCACGTCCATGCCCTTGCCGCGGAGCCAGGCCCCGGCCTCCAGGTCCTGGACCGTGGTGGAGTCGAAGGTGAAGCTCCCCGTGTCCTCGTACAGCCCCAGACCCATGAGCGTGGCCCGGTCCGCGTCCGGCTCCAGGCCGTGCTCCTGCAGCTCCCGGACCAGGACGGCCACGGTGGAGCCCCACATCCGCACCACCTGGTGCGTCGCCGCCAGATCCTCCTCGGTGTCCGGATGGTGATCATAGGCGTGGATCTCCAGCTCGCGATCCAGCAAGGGGCCGACGTGCTGCAGCCTGGAGCGCTGGCGGGTGTCGCAGACCACCAGCCGCTGCACGGAGTCCGGGTCGATGTCCTTGAATTGCCGGAAGTTGAGCAGGTAGGTGGTGCTCTGGATGAAGAAGTTCCGGATGCTCTGCTCCTGGCTCCCGGGGAAGACGAGGACCGCCTCCGGATAGAGGAGCTGGGCCGCCACCATGGAGGAGAGGCAGTCGAAATCCGCGTTGCTGTGGGCGGTGATCACGGTGGGCGCGGAGATGGTTCCCGGCAT
>CAYFSD010000128.1:0-5934 GCA_964345705.1 uncultured Desulfohalobiaceae bacterium | reverse complement strand
CTCCAGCGGGAAACGCTTCGTCCCGCCCATAGAGCACCGGCGTCTTGGCCCTGAGAGTCGACGATCACGGCCGGACGGCTCCTGTCGGGATCCAAGGCCTTTTGGTAGGCGTGTTCGATTTCCTCCAGGGAATGCCCGGCCACGAGAAAAAGCAACGGCCCGGAGCAACATCATGATCCGGAAGGATTCGCGAGTTCGGGCGATAGACGCTCGGTTCTTCTCCGCCAACCCGGACACTTCCTGTCTTGCGGGGGAATTACAGGGTCTTGAGATAGGATATGATCCGAGTCCGTTCCTTCCGGGTCAGCTGGTTGGCAAAGGAGGGCATGTTCTCGTAGGGATCGATGAGCTGCTGCCGGATATGCTCTTCGGTCACGGGACGGCCGCTCCCCGGAAGCCGCTGTCTGTCGAAGAGGCCTTCCAGGCCGGGGCCGATCTTGATCCTGGTGGATGCGGTGTTGTGGCAACTGTCGCATCCCTTGGTTTGGAAGAGATCGGCCCCCTTGGCGGCCTGTTCAGACAGACCGGACCCGGGGCCCTGCGGGGTAGTGAGCGTGTTGCGCACAATTCCCAGTCCCGCGGCAAGGGCCAGCAAAAGCCCAGCGACTGCGATGCTGGTCCGTTTGAGCAGTGTTTCGCGCATCGTGAGTGTCTTGTTCCGTTTTATTCAGTCCAAGAAGGAAAAGATTTCCCGCCGTATCTTCTTGTCCGGTATCCCCAGCTCCTTGAGGTCCTTGATAAGGTCCCGGGCCATCTTGAGCGGGCCGCAGAGGTAGTAGGTCTTATCCACCACGTCCGGACCGCAGTATTTCCTGATTCTTTCCTCGTCCACATGCCCGGTTTCGCCCCTCCAGTCCTTTCCGGGCCGGCTCAGAACATTGATCAGCGTCAACCGGGGGTGCTCGCCTGATGCTATGTCCTCGAGCTCCTCCCGAAAGAGGATGTCCTCCTCGCGGCGGTTGGCGTAGAAAAGAGTGACGGTGCGGGCGTCCCCGGTGTCCCGCATGTGCCGAAGCATGGCCATGAGCGGGGTGATCCCGATGCCGCCGGCCAGGAATACGAGATCGCGTTCCTCGGGATGAAGCAGATGGGAAAAGCGGCCGAAGGGGCCGTGCACAGCCGCGGTGTCACCCGGTTTGGTGCGCCCGATGGTGGCAGTGAAGTCCCCGGACTCCTTGATGGTGGAGCTCACCACCTCCTTTTGCGTAGGGCTGGAGGAGATGGTCCAGTGGTGTTCTTCCACAGGGAGCGAAGGGTCCCGGAAGAAGGTCAGGAAGTGGAACTGTCCCGGAAGAAAGGCCTTGACTTGGCTATTCTTGGGTGGAACCAGCTCCACGGTCCAGACGTCATCCGTCTCCTGCCGGAGGTTCCGGACCCGATAGGCCTGCCGGGACAGCAGATACGGTCTGAGGATCCGATGGTGGAGAAAGACCCCGGCAGCCAGGAGAAAGGCCCCGATCCACAGCACCCGCATGGAAGCGAGCCCCAGATCCGCTCCAGCGAACCAGGAGTGGAGAACAATAAGCACCAGAAGGATCGGGGCCAGGATATCGTGGCCCAGACGCCATGTCTCGAAACTGAGGCCCAGGCGGCTCTGTTTCAGACTGAGCAGGACATTGAGCACGAGCAGGAGCAGCGCCGCCTTGCCCGCCCAGATGGGCCAGGGCAGGTCCAGGCCGAGGAGGAGCTCCCAGCCGCTTCCTCCCAAGGCCAACAAAAGCGGATGCAAGAGCAGAAAACAGACAGCGGCTATGGCGATGTGCTGGTGGTAGCGGATGAGGATGTCCAAGCCGAAGGCGCGCTCGATCCACTTGATCCGGGCGGCGAGCACGAACTGCAGGATCAGGATCATGAACCCCGTCAATCCGAGGTTGCGCCCCACGTCGTACACGACGCCCTCGGAGCCGCCGTCGAGCCATGTCGTGAGCCACAGCGGCAGGGTCACACCAGCGACGTAAAGCGTAATGAAAAGGGCACCGCGGGCCATCTCCACTCCTCAAGCAACCGGAAGTCTTGTGTTTCTCGTCTTCCCCGGCGGCGGCACACAACCGGTGTGCCGGGGAAAGCGGGGTGATCTCATGGGCCGAAAAGTCTCTGCTGCCTACTCTTCGCTCTTGGGAGTGAAGATCCAGTCGTTATTCTTTTGGCTCCGATGACAGTTGATGCAGCTGTCCACTTTGCCCGAGACCAGGGCCTTGCCATTGGGTTTATACTTGGCCCAGTACCAGTCCCCCGCCTCGGGGTTGTACCCCTCGACCTTGTACATCGGGGTCAGGGCCTTGAGGGTTTCCTTGTCCTTGCCGTAATTGGCCTTCATCAGAATGGAGCCGGGAGGCATCTCCGTTTTGCCCTGCCTGGCCGCCTTGAGGGCAACGCTGTTGGCGTAGAGCTCAAGGTAGGCCCCGTGGGGGCTCTGTCCCGGGTACATGCCCTGGTGCTCGGGCCAGTATCCCCATCCCTGGTACGGATTCTCCTGGGTGACCCACTCCCACAGGGCGTCAGCTTTCGGAGGCGGGGTGCTCTGTTCCTCGGCCATTGCCAGGCCGAAAGCCAGACTCGCTATGAACAGAACGATGATTGCCGCAGTCATCTTTTTCGCCATGCCGCCATCTCCTTGTTGGGGTTTGTTCATGGACCAAGCAGGTCCGTTCTTTTTCCATTATTTCAATTATGCCTGTTCAAGGTGGGGGTGTCCATGGGGGTGGCGACAGATTTTGATCCTTCACGATCATCCGGACGTACTGATCGCACTTGCCGTCCATCGTCACCGAGGGCTCTTGCGGGGTTTCTCCGCCGCAGATCCCGTATTGGGCATACCCCACCTCCTTGCTTGGTCCGAAATTCTGCGGCGCAAGCGGCAACCTGGGTCTCTCTATTATCCTACCAAAAAATTTCCTTTGCCTTGTAGCGTTGATTATAACTCAGCCTCTTTTTTTTGATATACTTTGAATGAGTGTGAGCGGGGTATTCATTTTTTCGTCAGGGATTTCAATCCGGCGCTCGGTATACACAAACACAGTGCCAGGTTATTCTTAATATACGTGCTCCTCGCCTATGGATACCCGCAATAGGAGCAATTTTGGGGATAGCGCCTTTCAGGCGTTTCGAAGAATACCCTTGGACACTTCGTCAGGCCGGTGAGCTTTGCCCCTCCATCCGGAGAGAAAAGCGAGACGGAGGAGCTTGCTGCCTCCCTGCAGCGGGAAGTCTCCGAGCTCCGGCCCTGGTACGATCTGGGCCTGGAACGGTGCGGCAGGACGGCCATGGTCTCCTTTGACCCGGAGTCCGCAGCCAATCTTCTGGAGAAGTTCCTGACCCTGGATGAGCCGCTTTCGGCCGGGGGCGAGCAACCTCCCGCAGTCGCCTTGCGCCTTGCGGCCCAGGACCTGAAGGCCTTCTATTTCGAGGCCGTTATTTCCCGGCCTGGTGCGGAGACGCCGGACAGCAGGGCCTTCAGCAACTGGTTCTGGAACGAGACCGCCGCCGGCAAAACACTGGACGCCATCAGGGAGAGGATCAAGGACTCCCAGGACAAGGATCTCGGTTTGACCGCCAAGATGTTTCTGGTGCCCATGCCGCAGTAGGACGGGGCTCCGGGTTCGATCAGGCGGAAAGAGCGTTCTGATAGGGTTGCAGTCCCCGAATTTGCACCGAGAGCAAAAAACCGCCTGCAGCCCGGAAACCATCAAATTCAGGAGCCGACCCATGAATCTGACCCTCGGATTCGATGTTTACGGGACCCTTATTGACACGCACGGGGTGAAGCGGGCCCTGCGGGAACACCTCGGAGAGCGTGCCGAGGGCTTTTCCCGTCTGTGGCGGGAAAAGCAACTGGAATATTCCTTCCGCAGGGGGCTGATGCAGAACTATGTCGACTTCTCCCGCTGCACAAGCCAGGCTCTGGAATACGCCTGCCTGGAGTACGGCCTCGTCCTCTCCCAGGAGCAAAAGGGCCGCCTCCTGGCGACCTACCGGGAGCTGCCGCCCTTCGACGACGCCATAGCTGGCCTGGAAAAGGCCCAAAAGGCGGGATTCGCCCTGTACGCCTTCTCCAACGGAAGCGCCGAGGCCGTGACGAACCTTCTGCATAACGCCGGTCTTCTGGGATTCTTTGTTGACGTGGTCAGTGTGGAGGACCTGCGGACCTTCAAGCCGAGCCCGGCGGTGTACTGCCATTTCCTGCGGCGAACCGGCGCATTCGGTTCCCGGGCCTGGATGATCTCCAGCAACCCCTTCGATGTCATCGGGGCGGTTTCAGCGGGAATGCGGGCGGCCTGGGTGCGGCGGTCCGAAAGCGCCATCTTCGATCCCTGGGAGATGGAGCCAACGCTCACCGTCTCCGGCCTGGACGAGCTTGTGGACCGGGTAAGCCGAGAGTGAGGCGACAGAGTCAAGGACGGAAAAGATCCCCAAGCCCTGTAGGAATACCGTCTTGTTTGAAAGCATTGTACGTCTGCAATACAGAGACTTCTCTGTATAAAGCGGTTCAATCAATCCATCAAGGAGTTGAATAATGTTTCAGACAATGAGCCCGGAAAAGACCGTTTTTATTGTTCTCTCCTTCGAGGGACCGGATGCCTATTCACAGGCTGGAGGCTTGGGAGTGCGGGTGAGCAAGTTGTCGCAGGCCTTGGCTGAGCAGGGCTACGAGACCCACCTTTTCTTCGTTGGTGATCCTGAAAAGGAAGGCATGGAAACAGCTTACGAAGGGAATCTGATTCTCCACCGCTGGTGCCAATGGATCAGCCAATATCATCCTTTTGGCGTGTACGATGGGGAGGAGGGCAAGCTGAACGACTTTACCGGCTCGGTTCCGGAGTTTGTGGTCCATTCTCTGGCAGAGGCATTGAGCGAACAAGACAAGAATCTGGTGCTAATGGCCGAGGAGTGGCACACTGCGGAGGCTGTGTGTCGGATCAGCGAGCTTTTGCAGCAACGGGGCCTCAGAAAAGAAGCGGTTCTTCTCTGGAACGCCAACAATACGTACTCCTTTTCCCGCATCGATTGGGAGAAACTGGCCCGAAACGCCGTCATTACCACAGTCAGCAACTACATGCGTCAGCTGATGCAAGCACACGGGGTGGAGCCGCTCGTCATTCCCAATGGCATCCAACGCGATTTGACACATCCAGTGGAGGAAATTTCCAGCGACATATTGCACAAGGAGTTGGATGCCGATTTTGTTCTTTTCAAAATGGGACGCTTTGATCCGTCAAAGGGATGGATCAAGGCTATGGAAACAGTGTCTCGACTCAAGGGCATGGGGCATTCCTTGCGCTTCATCCTGCGCGGCGGCATGGAGCCGTACGGAGAACATGTTTTTTCCAGGGCCCAATCCCTGGGGTTGTCCGTGCAGGATGTGGACTTGGGCGGCCAATCTCTCGAGGGCTCCATCCGGGAGCTGCTTGCCGCAAGATACACGGATGTGGTGAATATCAAGTCGGTTATACCCCATGATTTCTCCAGAATTATTTTCGCCGGCAGTGATGCGGTGCTGGCGGACAGTCTGCATGAGCCATTCGGGCTCGTCGGCCTCGAAGCTATGGCCTCCGGAGGTGTGGCCTTTGTGGGGAACACAGGTGAGGACTATGCCCGGGATTTGGACAACGCCGTTGTCCTGGAGACAAGCAAGTCCGCGGAGGCTGCGGCATCAGTGCTCTACATGCATCACCATCAACGGTTCACGCAGAGACTCAGGCAAAGAGCACGTTCCACAGCGACTCTCTTCACCTGGGACCGGATCATCGACAATACTCTACAACCCAAGCTGCAGCGCCTCTCCTGGGAAAGGCGGATGGCATGACAATCGTGAATAAAGGTGAATAAAGGCTTATGAAGCGGTGACGAAATCAAACAGGTTCTTGCTCTCGGTATCGATCTTCTTGATGCGCTCCAGGCTCTCCTCTTCCGTGGAATCAAGGCGTTCGGGAAGCT
>CAYFSD010000127.1:0-5938 GCA_964345705.1 uncultured Desulfohalobiaceae bacterium | reverse complement strand
CCGATCACAGCGGCGGGCCCGTCCCGGATTCGCACCGGGTTCCCTTTTCAGCGCCGGTTTTTCTCCAATATTGGAGAAAAGGATGGCGCACCTGAGTGCTTGGCAAAGAACGAATTTATTCGGGTTGATTCCCAAATGTTCTATAGCGTATTTTTAGTTTAGGAAGCAGGTTGTTGTCAATCCCTGTGGGTCAATTTTTTATGTGAGGCCGAATACAAGAGATTCAAGAGGTGGACCGTGAGGGCTTCATGGGCGCGGCATCAGTCGATGCCTGGAGCTTGATGTTCTCCGTTTCTTTTTTGCATCGTCCTTGTGGATGCCGTGCTCTCCGGTATCACGTCCAAGGCCTCTTGAATGTGGTCCATAAAGAGATCCACGATTTCCGGATATCGTCCCAGACCGTGATCCTCAACAGCCACTTCCAGGCCTTCCGCCTCGAACCGGGCCTTCCAGGAGTCCTCCTCCCCGGCAAGATCCTCACGGAAGTGGACTCCGGCCACGAGCATGAACGGCACGATCCGAACCCTGCCGAACCCGAGGTGCTTCACCTCCTGAACAATATCCTCTTCCGAGGGCCAGCCTTCCACCACTCCGACGAAAACCCGCTTCCCCATTACTTGCCGGGCCATTTTTTCCAGGGCCGGGTAGGCGGCCCAGATGGCGTGGTCGGTTCCGTGTCCCGCCAGGACCAGGGCTTCCTGGCTGTCGCTTCTCTCGTGACGCCGCTGCAGGAACCGAATGACCCGGGAATAGTCCTCCGGGGAGTCGAGCAGGGGGAGGCCCATGGAGGTTCTTACGGGGCCGTAGCCCACTTCGTTCGTCAGGCGCTCGAACTCGTGGCCGCAGACCAGATGCAGGGACTGAACCACTGCCCATTCGTAATACACCTGATGCAGCTCCGCCAGGACTTGTTGCGGCGGCTTGAGCTCCAGGCCGTGTTCCTTTTGCAAGCGATCCCGGACCATTCTGGAGGTATAGGCCCAGCGCAGGGGATGGTCCGGAAAGCGGGCCCGGACTTTCGCATCGATCGCGTCGTAGGTTCGCATGGCCCTGGTGGTGGTGCCGAAGGCGCTCAGCACGATCGGTGTGTTCATAACGATGTATCCCTACCAGGAAATATTGATGCCGACTAGTCCCCGGATGCCTTCGTCCGGATAGCCGTTGTGCTTCTGGAAGTCCTTGTCCAGCAGGTTGTACCCCTGCGCGTAGAGCTCCGAATCCAGCCCCAGGATGGTCACCGGAACGATCAGCTTGGCGTCCACCGTGCCGTAGCCGCCCAGCCGATTGGTCTCGCTGTTCTCCAGGTCCGTGAACTGCTTGCTCACCGCGCGCAGGGTCGCCTCCAGCCTGGCCCCGGTGCCGAAGGTCCTGCTGGCGGTGATCTTGCCCTCATGCTTGGGGGTATAGGTCAAATCCTGCCCGTTTTCTCTGTTTACGCTCTCCTGGAGGATGTAGTTGGCCTCAAGGGTCGTTTTTTCCAGCTCCAGGCTGCAGGTCAGCTCCATTCCCTGTCTGACGGCCCGGTCCACGTTGACCGGTCGATAGATGAGGTCGTCCCCGCGCTGGTGAACGATCTTGTCGTAGGTGTCGGTGCGGAACAGGGTTGTCTCCAGGGAGAAATCCCGGGTGAAGGAATGCTCCAGGCCAAGGTCGTAGGAGGCGATGTGCTCCTCCGAGAGGTCGGGATTGCCCCGAACTTGGTCGTAGGACCCGTGGCTGGGCTGATAGAGCTGACCGAAGGTGGGCACGTCCACGGAGTATCCGGCGTTGGCCTTGAGCAGCGTGGAATTGCCCAGGGAATAGCTCATTCCGCCGGTTGCGGCGGGGAACAGGCCGAAGTCCGAGGTATAGTCACCGCGCAGGCCGAGACTGAGGGTCAGCGGCTGAAAATGCCGGTCCGCCTGGATATGGGCGGAGGTCTTTTCCCGCTTGTAGTACCCGGTGAGGGAGTGATCGATCATGTTCTCCTCGAAGAGGCCTCCCATCCGCACAGCCCATTGCCCGTTTCTCTCGCTCCATACAGTGTCACCTTGAAGACCGAGCTTGGCCACGTCGAGCTCGGAGTCGACTCCGCTTTGCGCCTTGTCTTCGAGGCGGACCAGATCCGCATAGGTCTTGAGGGAATACTCCCTGTCGCGCCCCGGGCTCCCCGAGAGCTTGAGGTCCAGGGCGCCCTTTTCATAGCGCTGTCTGGCCTCCGGGGTGGGGTTGTCGATCGGCCCCGGCGAGCCGTGCTCGGACAGATAATAGCGGGCATTGGCCTCGACATGATTCTCCCGCTGGAGCGGTCTGTCCCAGTGCAGGCTCAACCTGCCGCTGTCCCTGTCCGAATTGGGACGCTTGCCGTCCTCGTGGCTCCCGCCCGCGGTCAGCATGAGGCTGCCCTTGTCCAGGCCGCGCTCATGGGAGAGAGAGACATTGGCGGTGCCGTAGGAGCCCCCTCGCAGCTTGATCCGGCTGGAGGTCTGTTTTTGGGCCCGGTCCTTTCCTCCGCCCTTGGTCTCGATATTGATGGCCCCGGCCTTGGCTCCCGGGCCCAGCCAGACCGGCACAGGGGGCTTGAAGACTGTAATCCGCTTGACGTTTTCGATCGGCAGGCTCCCCAGCTCCACTCCGCCGTATTGGCTGGAGTTGAGGGGTCTGCCGTTGACAAGCACCAGGACGCCGTCGCCTCCGGAGCCCCGAATGGAAATCCGCGCGCCGGGGCGGCCGCCAGAGCTTTGCACATCAACTCCGGGCATGGCCTTTAATGCGTCCCCCACTTCCCCGAAGTTGCGCTCCTCCATTTCTGCCGCGTCCATGGTCATTGTCTGCTGGGGATGATTGACCACGTATTCCTGGACCCTTTCGCCCTTGATGACCATCTCTTCCAGAACCATCGCCTCGCCGGGTTTCTGTTCCCCATGGCCGCCAGCGTGCTGTGCCGCGGCCGGACGGGCGAGGACTCCCGTCATGGTCAGGGCAATCGTGAACAGGATTCCCAGGATGGCGGTCCCGGGAGTCGTTTTGGAACGAAGAGTCCTTGAGCGGTGCATCAAGCGCGCCTCCTGTATCTGATTCCCAGCACGAAAACAGCGATAAGCAGCAGGAGGAAGACAGAGGCGAGCCATTGCACTCCGGAGGAGGAGAGCTTGGACGCCTCGTCACGATCCTTCATCTTTTCCATCTTGTAGCCCTTGACCTCTTCGCTCTCGGAGCCCTTGGCGGTCTTTTGCTCTCCGCCTTTTTCCGCCTTGTTCGAGGCTTGAGCTTGGTCCTGGGATGGGGCGGACTGCTCCAGGCTGCGGCTCAGCTTTTCCTGCAGGTCCTTTCTGTTCTGGGCCTGTTCCTGCAGCTCCATGCCGGTGGCCTGTCTCATGGCCGCCTTGAACTGTTTCACTGTCTCCGGGGACATGACACCCGGCAGGGAAACGATGTTGACCACCATCTGGTTGAGCAGGGGGTTGTTGCAGGTGTGGTCGCAGCAGGCCACGCCCTTCTGCACCACGTTCATGGCGTATTCCGCGGCCAGCTTCTTCCTGACCTTGTCCCCGGCCTCCCAGTACCCCTTGCGCACCGCCTCCAGCATGCGGGCGGTGATGGACTGGTAGGCCCACGGGCTGGCCTCGTTGAAGAACTCCTTCAGATCCTGGCCGTACTTGTCCTTCACATAGACCTTGTAGGTCTGCTTCCACTTGGCCTCGTCCACGGCTTGAGGAGTGGTCACCTGCCAGCCCCACATGTACTCCACGAAATGGGCCATCTCCCTGGCCCCGGCGTAGTCCTCCTCTTTCATTCCCTTGATCCACTCCGGGTTGAGGTAGCGCGTCCTGAGCTCTCGGCCGATGGTCTTGGCCGCATTCTCCACCTCGACCTCTCCTGGCTTCTGCTGCTGGGTGATGAGAGTCCGCGGGGCCTGGCCGCTTTCCTTGCGCACTGCCAGGGACAGTCCCCCCAGGTATCCGAACATGTCGTCGTTATCCATGGTTCCGTAGACATTGGAGGACCGGGAGTGCACCGTCGTGTCCACGTTCGAGAGGTGCCGCTTGAGAAGCTCTCGAGCCGGCTTGCCCCACATGCCCTGGCCGAAGGCGTAGCCCACCCTGTCTTCGTACACCTCGGCAATTTCCTGATCCGATTCCCAGACCCCGGAGTTGCCGGTCATCTCCGGGACACCCGTCCCATAGGATCCAGCCTGTTCCGAGAATATGCGGACCCGGGACAGCCTCTCCGCCTTGCTCTCCTCGAGCCCCTGCGCCAGGAGTCGTTTTTTGAGTTGGGCATTGTGCTTCCGCAACAGGTTGCGGATGTCGGTCTGGAGAGCCGCCTTTTGCACGGCGCGATCCAGGTACTTGAGCATGTCGGGAAAGAGATCCCGGTACAGGCCGGAGGGGTTGATCAGGACGTCGATCCTGGGGCGCTCGAGCTTGTCCGCCGGGATGACCTTGGTCCCGGTGACCCGGCCGGATTCGTTCCAGGTGGGCTTGAGCCCCATGAGCGCGAGGACGGTGCTCTCGTTAACCCCTTCGTTGCGGATGGTTTCCGTGGCCCACAGGACCACGGCCACCTTTTCCGGGTAGGTCCCGTTCTTCTCCAGGGAGGAGTCGATGATCCGCCTCGCCGCTTTTCTGCCCAGCTTCCAGGCTGCCCGGGAAGGAATCTTCTCCGGGTCGAATCCGAAGAAGTTCTTGCCCGTGGGCAGGGCGGCCGGATTGCGGACCGGGTCGTTGCCTTCGCCGGCGGGGATGTATTGGCCATCCAGCCCACTCATGAGCCGGTCGAGCTCCCTAGGGCCGGATTCGGTCAGCCCCTGGCGGATGCGTTCCCGATCCGAGTCCGGATTGGCTTCGGAGATGGCCTGCACCGTATCCCGGAGCGCCTCTCCCTGAGGGGATCGACCGAAAGTGTGGATCCCGTAGGGCATGAGATTGCCCTTGATCTCCAGGAGGTAATGCTCGATATCCTCCAGGGCCTCCTCGTCGATCTCCGTAATATCGAGATCCTTGAGCAGGCCCATCTTGCGGCAGAGGCTCTTGATCTCCCGCAGCTTGGCGTCCGCTGTTTGGCTGTCCATGGCCTTGGAGCGGTTGTACCCGTTGATAAGATCGTACAGCCGGCTGTACTCCTCGTACAGCCCGCCCTGGCGGAGCGGCGGGGTCAAATGGTCGATGATCACGCCCCGTCCCCTGCGCTTGGCCTGGATGCCTTCCCCCACGTCATCCACGATATAGGGGTAGAGGTTGGGGATGTCCGAGAGCATGATTTCCGGGGGACAGGAGGGGGACAGGCCGGCCTGCTTGCCGGGCAGCCATTCGTAGGTGGCGTGCGTGCCCAGGTGGATCATGGCATCGGCCCCGAAGCCGTGCTTGAGCCAGAGGTAGGCGGCGATGTACTGATGATGGGGATAGAGAGTGGGGTCGTGGTAGAGCTTCATGGGCTCGTCGCTCCAGCCCCGGGCCGGCTCGGGCAGGAGCATGACATTGCCCATGCCGACGCCGGGGATGATAAGATCCCCGTCCTTGATCATGATGGAGGACTCCTCCACCGGCCCCCATTGCTCGAGGACCCGGTCCCGGAATTTTTGGGGCAGCTCGGCGAACCATTCCTTGTATCGGGAGACCGGCAGCCGAAGGACCGTTCCGTCGGAGATCATCTCCTTCAGCTCCCCCGGAGCCCAGCTGCCGATGTTGCGACCATACTGCAGAAGCAGCTCCTTGATTTTCTCCTCGGAGGGGAGCTTGTCGCGGCTCACCTTATAGCCTTCCCGATCCATGCGCTCGAGAATGCGCTCCAGGCTGCGAAAGACATTGAGATAGCTGGCTCCGATGTTCTGCTTGCCCTGGCCGTGGTTGTAGTAAAGGATGGCTACCTTTTTCTGCTTGTTGGGCGTTGCGGCCAGCTGTCGCCATTTCTTCAGCCTGGGCAGCAGGCGTTCGAGATTGTCCTCGATGAGTCGGTA
>CAYFSD010000126.1:0-5946 GCA_964345705.1 uncultured Desulfohalobiaceae bacterium | reverse complement strand
GTGGCCTTGTTCCTGGCCCTGGCCCCGGCCATTGCCGCGGAGAACGGGGTCAACCTGCAGCGGACCCGCATCACATCGGACAAGGTGATCTACACCGGGGACCAGGAGACCATCGTCTTTCAGGACAATGTCTATGTGGAGCGGAGCGACTTTGAGCTCTGGTGCCGACGGATGACGGTGCATCTGGCTGGCCGGGGCGTTCCCCAGGGAGAGGGCGGGCAAAGCGCGACAGAGGACTTTGAGAAGATCGTGGCCGAGGAGGACGTGCGGCTCCGGATGGAGGGACGCAACGCGACCTGCCGCAAGGCGGTCTATCGTTCCGGGGAGGAGATGATCACCCTGAGCGGGGACGTCCGGCTCCAGCAGGGCCGCAACCGGATCCGGGGGCAGACGGTGCGCATGGATCTGGCCGGCAACACCACCGAGATCGTGGGCAGCGGAGAGCAGCAGGTGGAAGCCACCTTCTACAGCGAAAACAGCACGGGGCCGTCGGATGGGGCTTCTGAAGGGAATTGATCTGGAAAAGCGCTTCGGCCACACTCCCGTGGTCAAGGGTGTGTCCCTGGAAGTGGCCCAGGGCGAGGTGGTCGGGCTCCTCGGTCCCAACGGCGCGGGCAAGACCACGACCTTCTACATGCTGGTGGGGATCATCGGCGCGACCAGGGGGCGCATCGAGGCCTCCGGCCGGGATGTCACCCAGTGGCCCCTGCATCAGAGGGCCCGCTTTGGGCTCAGCTATCTGCCGCAGGAGAGCTCGGTGTTCCGCAAGCTGAGCGTGCGGGAGAACCTGGAGATCATCCTGGAATACACAGGTCTGTCCCGCAAGGAGCAGCGGGCCAGGCGGGACTACCTCCTTCGGGAGCTGGGCATTACCGGTCTGTCCGAGCAGCGGGCGGCGAGCCTCTCCGGAGGGGAGCGTCGGCGCCTGGAAATCGCTCGCGCCCTGATCCGCGATCCGGTGTTCATGCTCCTGGACGAGCCCTTCGCCGGGATCGATCCCCTGGCTGTGGACGATATCCAGACCAACATCCGCAGCCTGAAGGACAAGGGGATCGGGGTGCTCATTTCCGATCACAACGTGCGGGAGACCATGTCCATCTGCGACAGGGTCTATCTCGTGTTCGAGGGGCGGATCATCCTGGAGGGGACCCCTGAGGAGATTGTGCAGGACGCGCAGGCCAGACAGATCTATCTTGGGGAGAAGTTCAGCATGTGAGCGTCGCCGCTGTGCTTTCGTTTGCAAAGCCGCGGGGGTTGTGGCAGGATCATAACAAAGGATATTCCTTTTCCTCGACAGCTCAGGGACAATGCATGCCGCTCATGGTATGCTCCTTGCTAGGAGGAATGGCGTCTGGCCGGCTCCCTGCGCCGGGCACAGAGGATTTGCATTCGGGCGCGCGGCCCGGGACGAATACAGTCATCCCAAGGATTTTCTTCTGCGACACCAGCATTTTCTGGATCCCACGAACCACGTGGACCCGCAACGGGACGAATACGGAGCGGCATCCGCGACAAGCTGGCCTGCGTCGGGACAAGTGGTGCCATTATGAGTTTGCAGCTGCGGCAGAATCTCAAACTCACTCAGCAGTTGGTGATGACTCCGCAACTGCAGCAGGCCATCAAGATGCTGCAGTTGTCGCGCACGGAGCTTGTGGAAACGGTGGAGGAAGCCCTGCTGGAGAATCCGCTCCTGGAGAGACGCCAGGAGCAGGAAGCCCAGGAGGGCGATCAGGCTGCTTCGGAGGAACAGGGCCCCGCCGCGACTGGGGAGGAGGCCCAGGCCTTCACCGGCCAGGAGAACGGCTTGGCCCAGACCGCGGAATGGGAGGACTACCTGGGGCTCTTCTCCAGCACCTCCAAATCCGTCTCCGAGCGCGAATCCTTCGAAGATGCCTATTCCCTGGAAGCCGTCTCCTCGGTGAAGCCTTCCCTGCAGAGCCACCTTTCCTGGCAGCTCCATCTTTCCGACTTATCCCCCCGCCATATCGAGATCGGAGAGGTGCTGATCCAGAATCTCGACTCCAGCGGCTATTTCGCCCTCTCCGTGGACGAGGCGGCGTCCCTGGCGCAGTGCTCCGCGGAGGAGGCCGAGGAGGTGCTGGTGGCCGTGCAGCGGTTCGACCCCGTGGGGGTGGCGAGCCGCAGCCTTCAGGAATGCCTGCTCCGCCAGCTCGAGGTGCACGACCGTCTGGACCCGGCCCTGGACTCCCTGGTCCGGGATTACCTGCAGGACCTGGAGCGGCTGGACATGCGCGGCCTGGCCGGGAAGCTCGGGATCAGCACGGATCAGCTCGGGGAGTATCTGGAGATCCTGCGGACCCTGGACCCGCGGCCGGGGAACAGCTTCGGCGGCGGAGAGACCATCTATGTGAGCCCCGACGTCTTCGTCTACCGTTTCGACGACGAATTCCTGATCCTGCTCAACGAGGAGGATCTGCCGGATGTCGGCCTGAATCCCTGCTATCAGGACCTTTCCGCGGCCCGGTGCAAGAAGGAAAAGGAGTTCATGCAGCAGAAGATGCGGGAGGCCATGTGGCTCATCAAGAGCATCCAGCAGCGGCAGCGCACCCTGTACCGGGTGATGGAGAGCATCGTCCGCTTCCAGCGGGATTTCTTCGAAAAGGGGGTGAGCGCGCTCAAGCCCATGGTGCTCCGGGATATCGCCGAGGACGTCGAGGTCCATGAATCCACGGTGAGCCGGGTCACGGCCAACAAGTTCGTTTCCACCCCGCACGGGATCTTTGAGCTGAAATTCTTCTTCAGCAGCGGGGTGGGCACCGACGGCGGAGGGCACATGTCCTCGGTGAGCGTCAAGGATGCGATCAAGGGAATGATTCGGGAGGAGGATTCCCAGAAACCCTTGAGCGACAAGAAAATCGCCGAGCGCCTGAACGAGCGCTTCGATCTGAATATCGCCAGGAGAACCGTGGCCAAGTACAGAGAGGCCCAGGGCATCCCTTCCTCCTCTCGGAGGAAGAGCCCGGCGCGCTGAGCACCTGATGGACGGATCGATTCGATTTTCGGTGCCAAAACGAGGAAAGGAGAGAGTATGGACATTCAGTTCGACTTCAAGAATGTCGATCCTTCCGAGAATCTCAAGGAATACGCCCGGACCCGTTTCGAAAAGCTGAGCAAGTATATCAAGCGCGAGGACAGCGCCGTGATGACTGTCCTGATGGAGGTGGATCGTTTTCGGCAGATCGTGGATGCCAAGCTGAGCGCGGACGATGTGCACCTGACGGCCCGGGCCGAATCCGAGGACATGTACGCCACCATCGATCAGGTGCTGGACAAGCTGGAGGCCCAGCTCAAGCGGAGCAAGGACAAGGAGAAGGACCGGAGGAAGGGCAAGCTGGACCGGCAGAACAATCCGGGTCCAGAGGCCGGCCCCTTTGCCGGAGCCGCGGGCGAGGAGATCATGGCCGGCCCCGCGATCCAGCGGGAGGGTCTGTTGGAGAAAAAGCCCATGACTCCCGAGGAGGCCGTGATCCAGCTCGAGGAGGCGGAGCAGGGCTTCCTCGTATTCGTCAATGCGGAGAACGAGAGGGTGAATGTCCTGTACAGCAAGAACAGCGGCGATTACGGCCTCATCGATCCGAGGGTGGAGTAATGCAGCTCACGGACTACCTGGACAGGGACCAGATCCTGCCGGATCTGCAGTCCGAGACGAAGCCGAAGGTTCTGGAGGAAATGCTCGCCCCCCTGCGGGACAAGGTTCAGGACCTGGACCTGGACAAGGCTCGCGACATCCTGCTGGAAAGGGAAAAGCTGGGCAGCACGGGGATCGGCAACGGCGTGGCCATTCCCCACGGAAAGCTGGAGGAGCTGGAAAGCATCGTCCTGGTGGTGGGACGGAGCCTGCAGGGAGTGGACTTCGACGCCCTGGACCGGGAGCCGTGCACCATCTTTTTCCTGGTCCTGGCCCCGGAGAATGTGGCCGGAACCCACTTGCGCCTGCTGGCGCATATATCCAGGCTGCTGAAGGACCCTGACTTCCAGGGCAGCTTTATGGAGGCGCGGGGGAGGGACGGGCTGTTCTCTCTCCTGGAGAACGCCTGACAGCATCAGCGAGGGAGGCGGAAGCACTCGTGCGGCAGCAGAAGCAAATCCTCATCGTCATCGTGACCGGCCTTTCCGGGGCCGGCAAGAGCACGGCCCTGAAGGTCTTCGAGGACCTGGGTTTCTTTTGCGTGGACGGGCTGCCCTGCGCCATGGTGGACAGGATGGCCCATCTGTTTCAGAAGGAGAATCCCGGAAGCTACAGGGGCCTCGCCCTGGGGATCGACGTGCGGCAGGGCGATCTGCTCCAGGACTGGGAGCGGGCCAAGAAGCGGCTGGGCAGGCGCGGCATCCAGCCCCAGGTCCTGTTCCTGGAGGCCAGCCTGGATAGTCTGGTGCAGCGCTATGCGGAGACAAGAAGGCCGCATCCGCTGGCGACCTCGGATTTGGGCCTGGAGCAGGCCATCCGCAAGGAGATGGAGCTCCTGGAACCCGTGCGCCGGGAAGTGGATCTCATCCTGGACACCACGGAGTTCACCCTGCACGATCTTCGGCGGGCCCTGCAGAGGAACTGGCGCTTCATGACCGACCCCAGCCTGGGGCTGCGGGTGCATCTCCTCTCCTTCGGGTACAAATACGGAATGCCCAGGGAAGCGGATCTGGTCTTCGACCTGCGCTTTCTGCCCAATCCCCATTTCGAGCCGGACTTGAAGGGGGTAAGCGGCAAGGAGGAGGTCGTTCGGGACTATATATTTCAAAACCAAGTGGCCACCGACTTCAAGCACCGCTTCATCGACTTCCTGCTCTATCTTCTTCCCCTGTATGCCCGGGAGGGCCGCTATCGCGTCGCCGTGGCCCTGGGATGCACTGGCGGGTTCCATCGCTCCGTGGCGATGACCGAGGAGGTTTATGAGGCCATGCTCGAGAACGGATACAGCGTCTCCCTTGAACACAGGCATCTGGAGCTGGGATGATTGGAATCATCGTCATCACCCACCACGAGCTGGGACAGACCTTGCTTCGGACGGCCGAGGGCATTCTGGGGAAGGTGGAGAACTGCACCGCGGTCTCCGTGGACGGTACGAGCAGCATGGAACAGGCGATGAGCCAGATCCAGGAACGGATCCGCGCCATGGATCAGGGCGACGGGGTCCTGGTGCTCACGGACATGTTCGGCGGGACCCCCAGCAACCTGAGCCTGTCCCTTTTGGAGTCGGCTCGGCTGGAGGTTGTCACCGGCGCGAACCTGCCCATGCTGCTCAAGATCCTGAACAGGCAGGATGCCGATCTCGAGGAGGTGGCCACGGAGGCCAAGTCCGCCGGACGACAGGGCATCGTCGTGGCCGGTGAAGTCATGAAGAGAAAGATCAATCATGGATAGCCTGGCGATCTGGGCCCGAATCGACAATCGCCTGGTGCACGGCCAGGTGATCGAGACTTGGCTCCCCTACTGCAAGGCGAGCATGCTGGTCGTGGCCAACGACACCCTGGCCTGCGACGAGCTGCAGCAGGAGATCGTGAGCCTTGCGGTTTCGGGCAACGTGGGGCTGGTCTTCACCCCGGTGGACAGGTCCCTGCAGACCTTCACCAATCTGCACGGGATTTCCAGGCCTCAGGAGGTCTTTTTCCTCTTCGCCACGTGCGCCGACGCGCAGCGGGCCTTTGAGTCGGGCCTTCACTTTCGGGCGCTGAACATCGGGAACCTGCACTACGCTCCGGGTAAGAAGCAGATCTGCGAGCACGTGGCCCTGGATCAAACGGACAGGGAGTGCCTGCGCTTTTTCCAGGAGAAGGGGGTGAAGCTCGATTTTCGCTGCGTGCCCAATAAGCAGATCCATGTCAGCCTGCAGTAGAGGTCAGAGATCGGAGGTCGGAAGACGGAGATCAGAGGTCGGAGATCAGAGGTCGGAGATCAGAGGTCGGAGATCAGAGGTCGGAGATCAGAGG
>CAYFSD010000125.1:0-5957 GCA_964345705.1 uncultured Desulfohalobiaceae bacterium | reverse complement strand
TATTTCACGGGCGCGAGACTAATCCTCCCTCCGGGTCAGGGTGATGGTCTTCTGCAGCTCCTCGGCCAGGGTTTCCAGATCCCGGCGCAGGGTTTTGCCCTCCACCTCCTCGGGAACCTCGATCTGGATGCGAATGGAAAGCTGCGGGACGCGATCCCTGGAGGAGGTCTCCACACTGGTGCTCATCTGCAGGATATTGATCCCCCGCGAGGCCAGAAGCCGCGAGGTGCGGTACACGACCCCCGTGGTGTCCTCGCCCCGCACGCGGATGTCGTAATGGGGCCGCACCCTGGCCTGTCTGGAGCGGGCCGGATCCGTGTCCCGAAGGGGGAAGACATGGACCGCGAGCTCCCTGTCCCTGCGAAGGGCCTCGCACCGCTGTTGCAGCTCCCCGTGTGCCTCCTCGCCCGGCAGGCTCACCTGGAGCATCAGGCTGAAGTGCACCCCGAGCATGGTCATGAAGGAGTTCTCGATGTTCCCTCCGGCGAGATAGACGGCCTCGCTGACCTCCGCGACCACCCCCGGGCGATCGCCCCCCACGGCTGCCAGAATGTACTGCTGTTTCATGCCCCGCCCCGATATTGCCTGTCACAGGTTTGCGGAAAAGGCGATCAACCGAACTGCTCGGAGAGCCTGGGATTGCCCACGGCCCGCGCCCGGATGCGCTCCAGGGCCCCTTCGATCTTTTCCTCTGTGCGCAGCTGGGGGTCCTCGGCCCCGGCGTCCTCGGCCGCCTCCCTGGCGGCCCGGGACACCGATCTCAGGGCGAAGCGCCGGGCCTCCTCCAGCTCCGCGAAGGACTGGGTCTCGGCCTCGAACTGGACCATGTAGGCCCGCCCGGAGTCGTTCTCCTGGACGTAGACCAGGGCCTCCTTGTCCACGATGACCGAGCCGGCCACGGCCCCCACGGCATTGGCCACATGGGGATGGGACGGGAGCTCGAAGCGGGCGTGCAGCCGCTTGGCCATGCGGCTCACGAAGAACTCCGCTGGGGCGCCGATCCCGATGAGGGGATACCTGCTGGAGATGGTCACCGCCAGATGAGGGTTGTCCGGGTTGAGCCCCTGGCTCACGAGCCACTTCCCCCACTCCCCGTCCACTTCCTCGGGCAGGCCGGAGGCGCTCTGCCGGGCCAAAAAGATGATCGCCTCCCGGCTCATCTCGGCCACGATATGCTCCAGGATACGCTCCGCGAGATCCTTGGCCCGCACTCCGCAAATGCCGCTCATGTATTTGACTGCCAGGCTCGCGGCCCGCTCGTCCCCGATATCCAGCTCGCCCTTGAAGTGGAGCAGATCCGTGGGGGTCAGGGCGGACAGGCCGATCAGGCCCCTGTCCGCAAGCTCCGTCACCGGAAGCTGAACCGAATGGTTCACCTCCAGTTTGCTCAGAGCGGTCTGCACGCTGCAGGGGCCCTTGCGCAACAGATCCACCAGGGCCTTCTTCTTGGGCTCGCCCTCCACTTCCGAGGAATCCACCTCCCTGGCCAGAAAGAGATACTCCATCCTCACCCGGCTACCGCCCCTGCGGCACCGCTCCTTCGCGGAGGCGATCTCCTCCGCGACATGAGGGTGGTGCAGCGCCAGCCTGGAGAGGGGGATCACCCTCTCGGGCCCCACCTGGAACTCCTTCGCGGAGCTGATGCGGATCCTGCTGTCGCAGCCGATGCACACCGTCCGGATGCGCGCCGCCCGGACCGCCGTCTGGATCTCCCCCACGCGGGCCCCCTGCTCGCTAACAGCGATGGCCCCGTCGTCGATCAGGGCCATGTCCGTGGTCGTTCCGCCCACGTCCACAACCAGGGCCTCGCTGCAGCCCGAGAGGAATCTGCCGCCGATGGTGCTGGCCGCGGGACCGGACAGCACTGTTTCCACGGGCTTCTTCACCGCCTCGGTGTAGGGCATGAGGGATCCGTCGCCCTTGACGATCATCAGGGGCGCGTTGAAGCCCAGCGCCTTCATGGAGCTCTTCACCGCCTCGATGAATTCGTGCATCACCGCCACGAGGGAGGCGTTGAGGGAAGCCGTCGCCGCGCGCTTGACCGAATCCAGCTGGGTGGAGAGCTGGTGCCCCAGGACCACGGGGATGTCTGTCTCCTCCCTGAGGGCCTGGAACACCCGCTCCTCGTGCTCCGGATTGAGCGGGCTGAAATAGCTGGAGATGGCCAGGGCCTCCAGCTCCGCGCCGTGCTCCCGGAACCACTCCAGGATGCCCTCCAGGTCCACCGGGGCCTGCTCTTCCCCTTGGGCGGTGTGACCGCCCTGAAAGTAGGCGAAATTCCTGGTGGCGAACCTGGATTCCAGCCCGTAGCTCTGCAGGAGCTCGCGGTCGTATCCGATCAGGATCAGGCCCACGGCCTTGATCTTGCCCTGGGCGATGGAGTTGGTGGCCAGGGTGCTGGAGATCCCCGCCAGCTTGACCCTGGCCGGGGACTCGATGGAAAGATCCCGCAGCACCGCGCTGATCCCCTTGGTCAGATCCTCGTACGTGGTCAGCGTCTTGGCCGAGGCGAGCACCTCCCTGGTCCGATAATCCAGGAGCACCCCATCGGTATAGGTCCCGCCGGTATCGATGCCCAGTACATAGTCGCTACTATCCGGATCCTGTCCGGAGCCGGATCGTCGTGTCGCGGATTGCATGTGTTCTGCTCGAGTCATAGTGTTCACTTATATCATGCGGGCCGGGGACAAGCCCTTGGTGCGGGCTTGCCGCTGCCGGTCCGTGGATTTGTTGTGCCGGTGATTGGCGCATCGCCGCGGGGAGCGCGGATGCTGGCGAGCGGAGGAAAGGGCGGGGAGCTCCGGAACGGGATTCCGGCGCTCCCCGCGCGTTCCTGCGGGGCCGCCGCCCCGAAAGGACGGCGGCCCCCGGAAACGACTCGCGGAGCTACAGGCCTTCTCGTTCCACTCGTTCCACAGCGCCGTCGACCACTTTCTGGATGTCCTTCTTCACCTCGTCGGGGACCCGATTGATGGGTCCCTCGTGATTTTCCAGGATATCGCGGGTCTTGTTGATGATACGGTCCTTCATGGTCATCCGGCCCGTCTTGACCCAGTCCTCGTAGCTCTGCCGATCCATGAGGCTGGGGCGCCAGTGCTTGCGGAACCACTTCATGGTGTGGTCCTCGTAGAGGTAGTGGCCTCCGGACCCGACCCTGTTGATCTGGTCCAGGGCCAGGGTCTCCTCGCTGACCTCCACGCCCTGCTCGATCACCCGGGCCATACCGATGATCTCGTCGTCCATGACCGTCTGGAAGATGTCCCCGGTCTTGCCGGATTCGGTGTATCCGTTGTCGTGGACGAAGTTGGCTCCGGTGAGCATGGAGGAGTGCACGGACAGGGCCGCCTCGATCCCGGACTGGATCTCCATGGTCTTGGTATCCGTGCATCCGGAGGTGCCGAACATGGGGAGACCGCAATAGCGGGCCATCTCCGTGAGCCCCCCGCAGAGCACGTTCAGCTCCGGAGCGCCGTAGGAGTAGATGGCGCGCTGCATATCCAGGGGAGACTGCACCCCGCCCAGGATGATGCACGTCCCGGGATTGATCAGCTGGGACAGGACCACGCCCACCATGGACTCGGACAGGGCGACCACGATCTGTCCGGCATGAGTGGCCGGAACCGTGGCCCCGCCGATGGCGCAGGGGCTGTAGTCCTGGGGAATGCCCTGCTCCGAGCAGTACATCAGCTTGTCGATGGCGTGGAAGTCGCTGACCAGGGGAGAAATGGGCTCACTGTACAGGATATAGTTGGGCTTTCTCTTGAAGGCCTCCTCCCCCCCGGCCATGATGCAGCCGATGCGGTGCAGGTCCTTCGCTCCGCCCCGATGATAGGCCCAGGCCATGATCGGGGTCGTGGTGTTCTGGATCATGTCCGCGAACTCGTACACGTCATCCGTGCCGCGCGGAACGTCGCTGATGGTGATCAACCCCTCGACGAAGCCGATGTTGTTCAGGGCGTCGCAGACCCTGGCCGTGGTGGTGGCGTCCTCGCGCAGGCACTCCCTGCGCTCCAGGGTGTAGGGGTCCCGGTAGTACACGAGCGTGGGGCCCGGACCGAAATAGCTCCGGTTCTCCTCCACATAGATGCGGGGATTGCCCTCCCAGTCGAAGATGGTGGTCATCAGGGGCAGGCTCTGCAGGGCCTCGCGCACCAGCTTCGGGGGGATGCGGACCCTGACTCCGTCCACGGAGCAGCCGTGTTTCTTGAAGATCTCCCTTGCCTCTTCGTGATGGACGTCCGCCCCGGTGTCCTGGAGCGTTTTCAACATCCCGTGGAATATAGTCTGCTTCTGGTCCTCAGAAAGTAAGGAGAAGCGAGGACTACGGTTGACCGTATAATTGGCTCGCACACTTCCCATGGAAATCCTCCTTGGCGTAATTCCCCAAGGCCGGTTGCTCTCTGTCACAGGCCGGCCGAATCGTGCCTATTTCGCGTGTCGATCGTCCGCATCCTGAACGATCTTCTTCAGTTCCTTGTGCTGGTTCTCCTCGATGGGAGCCGGTTCGTGCTCCTGCAGGATGCGGTCCGTCTCCGTGCGGATACGGTCGGCCATGGTCAGCTTGCCCTCGCGCACCCATGTCGCGTAATCCGAACGGTCCTGCAGCTTGGGCTGGAACCATTCCTTGTAGTGGATCAGGGTGTGCTCCGAGGTGAGGAATTCCCCGCCCGGGCCGACCTCGTCGATGAGCTCCAGGGCCAGGTATTCCTCCTCGGTGTTGATGCCCTTGCCGATCTGCTTGACCATGCCGATGATCTCGTTGTTCATGACCAGGCTCTCCAGGGAGGCGTTGACCCCGCTGTCCAGATAGCCCACGTCGTGCACCAGATTCGCCCCGGAGAGATAGGCGTAGTACAGGCTCGTGGCGGCCTCGATGGCGGCCTGCTCATCCAGGGCCTTGGAGTCGGAGCAGCCGCCGGTGGAGAACATGGGCAGCCCGAGCCACTTGGAGACGTCCGTGTTCGCCGCGGAGGCCAGGGAGAGCTCGGGGGCGCCGTAGGAATAGGTCGTGGTGATCATGTCCAGCACGGTGGTGACACCCCCCATGACCAGGGGCATCCCCGGGTTCTTGAGGTAGGTGAGCACCGAGGCCATCAGGGTTTCCGCCAGGGACTGGACGATCATGCCCGCGATGGTCGCCGGGGCTGTGGCCCCGGAGCTGGGGCAGGGCGTGTACATGCAGGGGATCCCCTTCTCCGCGCTGAACAGGAGCTTTTCCACGGCGCTGCGGTCGTTCATCAGCGGGGAAATGGGCTCGATATAGGTGATGAACATGGGGTTGAGCCTGTACTGCTTCTCGTCCCCCCGGAACAGGCTGCACATCCGCCACAGGTCCTTGAGCCCCTCTCCGTCCACGCTGGTCAGCACCATGGGCTTGGTGCAGCCCTCCAGCATGGCCAGGCACTGGTGCCGGTCGTAGGTCTGCGTGTTGGGGCAGTCCTGCACGATGCCGTGGGACATGAAGAAGTCCAGGTTGGGCAGATAGTTCACGATGCGACCGGCGTCGTACACGTCCTTGTACTTGGTCCGCCTGCGCTCTCCGGTCTCCCTGTCATAGGTGAAGGGTAGGTCCGAGCCGGTGCCGAAATTGACCGTGTCCTTGTCCAGCTTGATCTGATATTCGCCGGTGCGCCCCGTGAGATTGATCTTGCGGGGATGCGTCTTGATGGCTTGCTCCACCAGGGAGAGCGGGACGCGAACCAGGTTCTCGTCCGTAACCACCGCGTCGCTGTTGCGAAAGAGCTCCAGGGCCTCCTCCTGATGAAAGCGCGCCCCTGTCCGCTGGATGACATCCAGGGCCGCGGAATAGATCCGCTCGATCTGATCCTCGGACAACACCCGGAAATTGGGTGTTGCCTGTATGGTCTGATTGATCTTGGGCATAAGGGAACACTCCTGCTTCAAAACGTTTTCTGGAAGGGCTTCAGGCTCGCTCGGATCAGCCGCTGATCAGCTCC
>CAYFSD010000124.1:4898-5977 GCA_964345705.1 uncultured Desulfohalobiaceae bacterium | reverse complement strand
CGGGTCTGCCTTGACAACCCGCAGGGCATTGCCCTACTCTTTCAAATCTCTCGCCCCTGTAGCTCAGCAGGATAGAGCGCGGGATTCCTAATCCCGGTGCCGGAGGTTCGAATCCTCCCGGGGGCATGCAGCAATATCAAGGGGCTATCGGCAGCCTGTCAACTGCCGATAGCCCCTTTTTGCGTCTGTCCATTACCCTGGGCCGGATCTGCTTTTTTTGTCCGCTTGCCTCTTGCCTTTCCCCCTTGCCCCCTCCTTGGTGGGCACGGGGCGAGACCTCCTCCGGTTCGTGCTTTACGCGATCCCTGCCTCCTCCACGGGACGGCCTTGCCCACGAAGATGGATGATGGATGATGGATGGTGCTTCCCCGCGAGACGGCTTGCCTCAGGAACGGAACCAGAGCCCAGGCTATCCGCTGGACCGATTCCATCAAGGATCTCCGCTGGAGGCTGCGCTCTATGATTCATGGCCTGCGACCACCACTCTGTTTCTTCCCCCCATCTTGGCGGCGTACAGGGCGTCGTCCACCCTCTTGGTCAGGTCTTTAAGCCCGTCCCCCTTTTGGTGAGCCTCTACTCCCAGGCTGACGGTAATGCGATCCGGGACGGGAAAATCGGCCTGAGCCACCGCTCTCCGAAGATCTTCCGCAAGTTCCCGAGCCCCTGTCCGATCGGTTCGGGGCAGGATGATCATGAACTCCTCGCCGCCCCAACGGGCCATGGTGTCCGCGCCTCGGAGGCGTCCGGCCACGAGCCCGGTCAGGGCGACCAGGAGCCTGTCGCCTGTGCCGTGGCCGTAGGTATCGTTGACCGCCTTGAAATGATCGATATCCAACATGACCAGGGCCAGGGGCTCGGCGTAGCGTTCGGCCCGTGAGGCCTCGGTTTGCAGGATCTCCTCGAAGGCTCGCCGGTTCAGCAATTCCGTGAGGGGATCGTGGGTGGCCTGATGGGCCAGCTGAAGCTCCAGGCGCTGACGGGCGAGGGCGTTGGCCAGGGAGTTCGCTGCAATCCGGAGCATATGCTCTTCCAGGCCGGTCCACGTCCGTTCGCGGCTCACCGAATCGAATCCGAGGAAT
>CAYFSD010000124.1:0-4798 GCA_964345705.1 uncultured Desulfohalobiaceae bacterium | reverse complement strand
GTGTTGCTCATGCGGGTGCCGTTGTCCGTGAGCTGGAACAGATAGGCGCGATCGGCCCCTATGAATCCCCCGAGGCGACTCAGGGCGTGTTGGAGGGTGTCGTCGAGGTCATTGATGGAGGCTCCCAAAAGATCGGCGGAGATGGCCTGAACCAGGGCCTCCCCCTCGGCCTGCCGCCTCAGTGCCCGCTCGTTGGCTTTGCGCTCGGTGTTGTCCCGGACCAGGGCCTGCAGGACAGGCCCCTCCGGGAGATCGATCCGGCTCATAAGGATCTCGGTGGGGAAGGGAATGCCGTCGAGGGTCTGGCTTTTCCATTCGAAAAAGGTCCAGCCCTGATGAAAGGCCTTCTCGACATAGGAACGGAGCTTGCTTCGGCTGCTGCTTCCGTCGTCCTGGAAGGAGGGCGAAAGGTCTCCGGGCAGGAGAGTCCGGACCTCCTCGGCCCGGTCCATGTTGTACATCTGTTGTGAAGCGGGATTGCCTTCCAAAAAGCCATTGCGGTCCAGGAACAGGATCGCGTCCCGGGATTGCTTGAAGGCCGCCCGATATTTGCGAAGCTCTGCGTCCCGGCTCGAAATCTCCTCCGACTGGGAACAATCCGCGAAATCGCGTTTACGGGTCATTGACAGCTCCTGGGTTTATGGCGGGAGGCCCTCCCCCCGTATCTCAAGGGAGAATCAAATTTTCTGGCGGCTGCGGCCTCCCCCACAGAAAGCCCTGGCCGTAGTCGCAGCCGAGGTCCGCGAGAACCCGAGCCTGCTCCGCGCGCTCCACCCCCTCGGCCAGGACCTCCTTGCCCAGGTTGTGCGCCATGTCGATGATGGTCCGGATCAGGGTCACGGCGTCCTCGCTGTCCGGAACGCCGTCCACGAACTCCTTGTCGATCTTGATGAGGCGGATGGGCAGCTTCTGCAGGTAGCTCAGGCTGGAGTACCCCTTGCCGAAATCGTCCAGGGCGATGCGGATCCCCCGGTCCGCCAGCCGGTAGAGCACCTGGGAGGCCTGTTGCACGTTCCTCATGATCTCCGTCTCGGTGAGCTCCAACTCGAGGTGCCGGCTATCCAGGCCGGAGTCCTCCAGGGCCCTTTCCACCTCCTCCACGATGGACTCGTCCTGGATCTCCGGGGCGGAGACGTTCACCGAGGCCTTGAGGGAGACTCCCCCGTCCCGCCAGATACGGAGTTGTTGGCACACCTCGCGGAGGACCCACTCGTCCACTGCGGCGATCATTCCCGTTCTCTCAAGCAGAGGGATGAATTCCCCAGGCGAAACGAACCCTTCTTCGGGATTCCTCCAGCGGATCAGGGCCTCAAGGCCCACGGTGCGTCCGCTTTGGAGACCGATCTGCGGCTGGTAGAAAACGGTGAAATCCTCGTTCCGAAGGGCGCGCTTGAGGTCGTGCTCCAGGTGGAACTCCCTGGAAATCAAATCCTCCTGCTCCCTGAATTGCTGGATCTTGATGGTCCGTTTCTTGGCCCCCTTCAGGGCGATGTCCGTCTGCTTGACGATGTGGTCCGGATCCTCGGGGTGCTCGGGCAACAGGGTGAAGCCGAGGCTCGCCTCGGGATAGACGATCCGTCCGGACAGACGGTGGGGCTCGCCGATCCGGTCCAGAATGCGGCGGCACAGCGCGTGGGCGCTTTCAGCGGAATCCGTCCGCGGGGACAGCACCATGAATTCGCCCCCGGATATCCGGGCCGCGACGTCACCTTCATCGAGCGCGGATTCCAGGCGTTCCCCGACCGCGATGATGAACTCGTCCCCGGGCTCCTGCCCCAGGGTGTCGTTCACAGCGCTCAGCCGGTCGATGTCCAGATGGATCACCGCTCCACCGCGCCGGCCCGACCCGCATCTCTGTGCAGCACGGTGCAGGCGCTTATAGAAGAGCCTTCTGTTGGGCAGGCCGGTGAGCTCGTCGAAGGAGGACAGGTAATCCGCCCTCTCCTCGGCCCGCTTGCGCTGGCTGATGTCATAAAACATGACGATATGGTCCTCTGGGCCTCTTCCCTCCAGCCGCTTCAGGTTGACCTCCACCGGGATGTACTCCCCGTTCTTGGCGCGGTACCTGCGCTCCACCCTGGAGATCTCTCCCGCGGCCATGCGCCGCAGGCTCGTCTCCAAAGTCAGCTCCCGCTGATCCAGGGGATGAATGAGCTCCTCCGCGGACATGCGGAGCATCTCCTCCCTGGAATATCCCAAGATTTCCAGGGCCATTCGGTTCACCTCGAGGAACCGATACTCCGAGTCGGCGACAATGATTCCGAAAGCGGACTGCTCGAAGAGCTGCTTGTATTTCTCTTCGTTCTCCAACGAGGCCCTCTCCGCTTCCTTGCATCGAGTGATGTCCGTCAGGACCTCGATGGCGCCGATGATTTCGCCGTGCTCGTTACGCAGCGCGGAAGCGCTGAAGAAAACCCAGATTCCCTGGGGGCCCAGGCCGGGGAAAAAGTCCTCGGCCATCACCATCTCCGGAATGACCTCGGATCGAATAAATCGATCTTCGTACAGGGCGGCGATTTCCTTCTCCGAGGCGTGGTCCACGATTAGATCGGCCAGAACAGGCCGCTTCTTCGGATACAAGGCCCTCCACGCATCGCTTCTTCCCAGCATGTCCCCTTCGGGAATTCCCGTGAGGGTCTCGCAGGCTCGGTTCCAGCAGGTCACGACATGGCGCGAGTCGATGGCGAACAGGGGGAGAGGGATCCCGCCGAGGACCCTTTTCAGCCCGTGTTCCACCCGGTCAAGCGAGATAAGGATATTGGCGGCCCACTCCAACGCATGATCCGTGGAGGACGGGTGATATCCCTTTTCATCCGAGTCGGAAAAGCGCTGCAGATGGCCGCGTTCTCCGCTTCCATATCCGCGCGGCATGCTCAGCTCCGGCGAGTCCTGTTCTGAAGCTTTCGATTCCATGAAATGGAGGATGTAGCGGCGGCTCAAGCAAGACCTATTTTGCCATGGTCCTTTGCTCCACTGAAAAAAAGAACCGCCCTTGGTAACCATTCACCACCCTACTGATCATTGTAAGCCGACACGGGGTATGTTGAATCATTTCAATGGAGACTCTGAGTGATTTTCTTCGCTCGCCACATCGTGGGGGCATACATGCCCCCACGTGGCGAGCGTTAGAAAATCCAGAGTCGGAGCTGCATGAGGCAAAATACCCCGTGTTGGCTTACGGTTCGACGAAGTGCTGAATAGTTACCCACCCTTATTCTATCGGATGGTGTTTTTCGTTTGCTTAGCCCTGCAACGGATGAAGAATCTCAGAAATATGGGCGGAAGAGGCACGTGGCATGGTCCATTCCGTGCGCTGGTGGGTTCGTATCAAGATAGGTGGCGAAGCGCCGTCATTTGCCCCTGGTCTTATAAGGACCCGCAGGGAAAAGATGAGCTCCCTTTCCTGCATGATCCTGTAAATCCCGTCAACTCTTTTCTGAGAGGCCACGCCCGGCAGGCAACACGCTCACACCTCCACCTCCAGATCCGGGCTTGTTCCCGGAAAGCCCGCGGGGTCCAGGCTATCCACGAACTCCCGGGAGACCGGACGGTCAAAGCGCAGGTGAAAGCTATATTCGCTGAAGGGATGGGCCCGGGTCCCCACCACCCGGGCCAGCTTCTTCACGTCCATCCGCTGCCCCCCGGCGCGGAGCTTACACATGACGGCGATACGCCTGCCGAGCAGGGACAGAGCTGTCTCTTCCCTCTTAAAGGAGTTGCTAAAGGCCAGCCCCCCGGAGGAGAGATCCCGGATCTCGCCCTTGAAGGGACGGCTCACCGGCTTGCCCGCCTCGTTCAGGACCCTGGCGGCCATGGTGCCCTGCACCTGCACTCGCCTGGAGTCGCGACGATCCAGCTTGTGTTCCTCCAGAAGCTGAGAAATGCCATTCTTTTGGAAACAGAAATCGGAGACCTCGGCTCGTAAGCTCTTCGCCTCCGACTCCCACTGGTCCAGCACCTCGGGCTGCAGGACGCACGCCTCCACCGGGGTGAGCGCGGTCGCGGAATAGGTCCGCTCACTGGTCCGGGCGAAGGCCGTGTCCTCTCCCAGGATCTCTCCCGGACCCAGGGTGGCCAGATGCATCACTCGCTCCCCCTTGGGGAAGGTAAGCCGGAGCTGTCCCTTTTCCACGAAGTAGAGGGAGCGGTCGGTTTCCCCTTCCCGCAGGATGTGGGCATCCGAATTGAAGCGGACGGTCTTCAGGGAGTAGTACAGGGTATTCGCCTCCTCCTGGGACAGACGACTGTACAGCTCGGACCACAGCTCCCTGTGCTCCGGGTCCAGGGACTCGCTCTTCTTCTGCTCAATGATCTCCCCGGACTGGGCGATCTCCCGGATGGCCATGGGATCCACCTCATAGAGGCGCTCGCGCAAGGACTCCGCCCGGTCGAACTCGCCCTGCCCGGCGCAATCGAGGATGAGCTGGTACAGGGCCTGCACCGCCTCCTTCGTGTCTCCTTCCCGGATCAATTCCTCCACCCGGTTCTCCCTATCCTGATGCCCGCTCATGGGAAGCCCCCGCTAGTTTGGGGTTGATGCCGATCATATTGAATCGATGCATCACACCTCAATCCAGTTCACCTTGTCAATAGCCGGGTCATGCCGTCCCTTGACAACGTTCCAGAAAAGCCGAATCCGGCCTCGATGCCACGACTTGCGGCACAAGCCCCCTTTTTGCTAAACAGATCCCCAAGGCCAGAAGCCAGGCACCCTTCATTTCAGGGGCATCCAGACACAGCAACAAGCCCCCTTCCACTCCTTCCGCACGGAACACCCTATGCTGAAAAAGAATACTTC
>CAYFSD010000123.1:0-5993 GCA_964345705.1 uncultured Desulfohalobiaceae bacterium | reverse complement strand
CGGCGAACGCAAAAGCCAGTCCCGCTCCGATGCGGACCGCATGATTCCCCTGGACGACAACGATTCCTTCAAGGACTTCTAAGGGGACGGTATAGAAAAAAGCCCCGGAGGAAACCTCCGGGGCTTTTCTGATGTGTGCGCCCTGCACGGCGCACACAAAAAAGGGGTTGAAGACGTGGTGTCCTCAACCCCTTAAAATTTCTTGGTAGCGGGGGGTGGATTTGAACCACCGACCTTCGGGTTATGAGCCCGACGAGCTACCGAACTGCTCTACCCCGCAATGCGTTGACAAAGAATCTTTTAGCCTTGTTGGCTCATTTTGTCAAGGACTCAGCTCGGCCTTTTCTCGATTGGTTGGTTGCCTGTCATAAGGGACTAGAATCCCAGATCCTGGTTGATCAGGATGATCTTGACCCGTTCCGGAGGATTGGATTTCTCCGTGATCGCCCAGGTGTTGCAGATCCGGTCCGGGGAGCTGCAGTCCTCGCACTGCATGCTCTTGGCGCACGGGGTCTTCTTGTTCAGCCGGATCGTGTTCACCGGGGCGGAGTAGTCCTTGATCCGGGAATGGGCTTCGGTTAGTCCCGGAACCACCTTGTTGCGCCCGATGAGCAGCACCACATGCCTGGGCCCGAAGGTCAGGGCGGCCACGCGGTTGCCCATGCCGTCAAGGTTGACCAGGTGCCCCTCCTGGGTTACTGCGTTGGTCCCCGTCAAATAGAGGTCCACGAGAAGGGCCCTGCGGCGGCGCTCAATGATCTCCTCCCGGGAAATTCCCGTTTCATAGGTGTCGATGGCTTCCAGGTCCGAGCGCTGAACGAGCTCGTTGTACAGGCCGGAGTCAATGACCGTCCTGGACCCGCCGAAGGAGACGGAAGAGGGCTTGGCGCGGGGGAAGATGTCCTCCCAGAACACGGATCTGGCCTGGTCCAGGTCCTGGGCCGTCCAGACGGCGAAATTGTTCGACTCCAGGGTCTGCTTGAGCTGATCCAGCTTGCCCTGCCAGTAAGCGGTAAGGGGATCGTTGGACATAATGGCCTCCTTGTTGGCGGATTCACCGCGGGATTTTTACAGGAAAGCCTGTGAAGTCAAGGGGATATAATTCCTTGACGCCAGTTTTCAATCAGAGTAATACACATATTTTATGCCCTGTGATGCATGCGGGGTTTTTTCGGGGAAAAGCGGAAGCTCCGCTTCGTCGAAGCCGACGGGGCGTCCGGAGAGACGCTCGCGGAAAGGGTGCTTTTGGCTTACTGCGCCTCTTGGGCGCTGGATGAAAATGTATATCGAGACCCCGCTTTTTTGCAAGCCCCGGAATGCGGGCAGAAGCAGCAGGAGGAAAAAGCGATGAAGCGAACCTATCAACCGAGCAAGGTACGGCGCAGGCGCACCCATGGATTTTTGGTGCGATCCCGGACCAAGAGCGGACGCAAGGTGCTGCACCGCAGGCGCTCCAAGGGCAGGAAAAAACTGGCCGTGAAATAGAGCGCCCCGGGAAGGAGGTCGACAGCGCTGCGGCCGAAGGCTGCGGCGCTGTCCTATCTTGTGCTGTTGACCCAAGCGGCGGACCATGCTTGCTTTCAGAGCAGCTTCAAGAGCCACGCGGATTGCTTGTGCCGCACCATCGTCAGAGCCCAGTCGAGCGCATTCGGAAGCGGGGGGAGTATCTTGCCTGTTATCGGCGGGGAAAACGGTATTTCAGCCCCAACTTCATTTACTATATCAGGCTTCGTGCACCGGATGGGACCGGGGTTCGCCTGGGAACGACGGTCACGAAGAAGGTGGGCAAGGCGGTTGTGCGGACCCGGATCAAGCGGCTGATCAAGGAGGTCTTTCGCCTGAATCGGGACGCATTCTGCGGACTGGACGTGGATATTGTGGTCGTGGCCAAGAAGAACATAGACAAGGGCTCCATGAGCTATCATCACGTGGAACGGGAATTGATGCGGACCGTTTCCAGGGTCCTTGGTGAAGGGCGTGAATAATCCCGCAATGACCGACGGCAATGCGTAAAGTGGCGATCTATTGCATCAGGCTGTATCAATGGAGCATTTCTCCGCTTTTCCCGCCTCATTGCCGTTTTCATCCCAGCTGTTCCGAATATGCGGCTATCGCCATTCAAAGACACGGTGTGAGAAAGGGGCTTTTTTTGTCCATTCACCGCATCCTTCGCTGTCACCCCTTTCATCCCGGCGGCCTGGACCCGGTTCCGCTTGGGGAGGATGAGGCCCCGACCTTTCGGCGGATGCAAACGCAGCGCAAGCACAGGAGAGAAAGCAGGAAATGACCGAGAATTGGCGCATTCTTTTGGCACTCGCTCTGACCATGCTCGTTCTGATCGGCTGGAATATCCTTTTCCCCGGGCAACAGGGGATGATGCCCAGCGGCAATCAGTCGCAGCGGGTCGCTGAGGAATCGGCGACTCGATCCGAGCCCGAAGGGGAGGGACAGGAGACGCGGGCGCGTCAGACCGAGGAATCCGCCCCAGAGGAACGGGAGAAGCCCGAAGCGGCTGCCGCCGGCGACTTGTCCGGGGAGCAGCCGGAGTTCTCCGGCGGCCGAACGGTGGAGGTGGAAACCCCTCTGTACAGCGCGGCCGTCAACACCAAGGGCGGCGTGCTGGAACACTTCCGCCTCAAGGAGTACAAGACCTCCATCAAGAACGAGGCGAAGCCGGTGGATCTGATTGGAGAGGAGGCCCTCAAGAAGGGTCCTCTCGGGCTTCTGTGGAATCGCGAGTCAACCTGGGAGCAGGCGGACTGGAGCCTCAGGGGAGGGGATATGGATCTCTCCGGCGAGGAGGAGGGCACCCTGACCCTGGTCGGTGAGCTGGGCAACGTGACCCTGAAACGCACCCTTGTTTTCCGGGCCGGGACCTACCGCATCCAGGAAGAGCTGGAGATCCTCAACCGTTCTCCGGGCTCCATCAGCGGGACCCTGGCCTTCACCCTGGCCAGCCCTCCCCTTGTGGACGACCCCAGCCGATACAACTATAACCAGTTTCTGACCTACGATGCGGACGGCCTGACCTCCTGGGACGACAAGGAGACGCTCGAGCGCGGGGTCCAGACGAAGACGAGCGTCAACTGGAGCGGAGTGGGCAGCAGCTATTTCCTGCTGGCCATGGTTCCGGAAAACACTCCCATGTACGCCAAGGGGAAGTACGAGGACGATGTCTACCGGGCGGCGATGGAGACGCGCCTCACCCTGAATGAGGGGCAAAGCAGGGATCTCTCCGTCAACTATTACCTCGGCCCCCAGGAGGAAAAGCAGCTGCAGACCGTGCCGGGCAATCTGCAGAACGCGATCAACTACGGCTGGTTCAATGTCATCGCCAAGCCGCTGGTGAAGGTGCTCAAGTTCTTCAATACCTTCACCGGGAACTACGGCGTGGCCATTATTCTCCTGACTCTGGTGATCAAGATCGTCTTCTGGCCGCTGTCGCACAAGAGCTACAAGTCCATGGAGAAGATGAAGAAGATCCAGCCCATGATGAAGGAGCTCAAGGAGAAGTACAAGGACGATCGCCAGAAGATGAACCAGGAGCTCATGCAGCTGTACAAGACGTACAAGGTCAATCCCGCCGGAGGCTGTCTGCCCATGCTTTTGCAGATTCCGGTCTTCATCGGGTTGTTCGAGGGGCTCATGGGATCGGTCGCCCTGCGCCATAGTCCGTTCATCACCCATTTCCCCTTTACGGATATTGTCTGGCTGGCTGATCTCGCCTCCAAGGATCCGCTGTACATCACCCCCGTGCTGATGGGGCTGTCCATGTTCCTGCAGCAGAAGCTGTCGCCAACGGCAAGCGATCCGACACAGGCCAAGGTCATGATGTTCATGCCGATATTCCTGACCTTTATCTTTCTCAACTTTCCTGCCGGACTCGTTGTGTACTTCATTACCAACAATCTGCTTTCCATTGCGCAGCAGGCTTGGATGATGCGGAAAGCGTAGCGGGTTGGTCCAAGCAATGCGGGAAGCGTATACATCGAGAGCATGAAGTCTTTCGGCAAGATGCGTGAGGAGTTGCTATGAGTTCTGAGCAAAGATTCGAAGGCAAAAGTTATGATGCCGCTGTGGAAAAGGCGTGCAGCTATTTCGGGAAAAAGGTTGACGAGCTGGAGATATCCGTTGTGGATTACGGCTCCAGCGGCATTTTCGGCCTCGGCGGACGCAATTGCGTGATCGAGGCCAGTCCCCGTTCCGAAGGGCAGCAGGAGCTCGAGGATCTCATCCGCTCCACGCTGCAGAATATCCTTTCCTATCTGGTCACTCCCTCGGATATTACCATCGAGATGAACGGCAATCGCGCTCAGGTGGGCATTCAGGCCGAGGACGACCAGGGGCTGCTCATTGGTCGCGAGGGACAGACCATCTCCTCCCTAGAGTACATCGTGAACCGCATCGTGGCCAGGAACTGGCCGGACAAGGTCTCCATCCAGCTGGATACCGGCGGGTACAAGACCCAGCAGGAGGAACAGGTCAAGCAGACGGCCCGGGATCTGGCGGAGAAGGTCAAATCCGCGAACAAGGCCCTGAGCACCAAGCCGTTGAGCTCCTATCACCGCAGGCTGGTTCATCTGACTTTGCAGGAGGACAGTGACATCATCACCCAGAGCAAGGGCGAGGGGCCCAAGAAACGGGTGAGCATCAAGCCCAAGGCCGGTGCGGCCTCCAACAAGGAGGAGCGGGAGTAGAGCGCGATCCCCGTATGGACACGGCCGATACCATCGCTGCGGTAGCCACCGCGCTCGGACAGGGCGGCATCGGGATAATCCGCGTCAGCGGCCCTGCGAGCCACGACACGGGCCTGTCCGTGTTCTCCTCCGCGAGGAGCGGGTTCACCGGCTTTCGCCCCTACGTGCTCCATCACGGCTGGATCGTGGATGAAGACGGCCGATTCGTGGACGAGGTCCTGGTCAGCTTCATGCCCGGACCGGGCTCCTACACCGGCGAGGACGTGCTGGAGATCAACTGCCACGGCGGCCCCGCGGTGGTGCAGCACGTCCTGGAGATCGTCCTGCGGCGGGGAGCCCGCATGGCAGAGCCCGGGGAGTTCACTCTCCGGGCTTTTCTCCATGGCCGCATGGATCTGACTCAGGCGGAATCCGTGGCGGAGATGGTCAGCGCCCCCACGCGCTACGGCCTGGGCATGGCCGCGGCCAAGCTGGCGGGACGCTTCCGGCGGAGAGTGGAGGAGCTGAAGGACGGGCTGGAGGGCCTGAGGGCGGAGATCGCCGCAGATATGGATTTCTCCGAGGAGGAAGGGCTCGAGGGCCCGGCGGATCCGCAAAGCGCCCTGGAGCGGATCGCCAGCGTCGAGTCCGGTGTTCGGGAGCTCCTGGACAATTACCGCAGATACAGCTGTCTGCGCGAAGGGCTCCCCGTGATTCTCGCCGGACGGGTCAACGCGGGCAAGTCCAGCCTGCTGAACGCGATCCTGGGCCGGGCCCGGGCCATCGTGACCTCCCAGCCGGGGACCACCAGGGACTACCTGGAGGAGACGGTGAATCTGCAGGGCCTGCCCGTCCGGATCACGGACACCGCGGGGCTTCGCAGCGCCAAGGACGCGGTGGAGCAGGCCGGCCTGGAGCAGGGCAGGGAGTTGATTTCAGGGGCCTCGCTGGTCTGCCTCGTCTTCGACCAGTGCCAGCCCCTGGACGGGGAGAGCGCGGATCTGGTCCGGGAGCTGGGAGGCGATCGGATCCTGGCCGTGGGGAACAAGGCCGACATCTGCCCCGACGTCCCTGAAGGAAAAGAATGGCTCGAGAGCCGCGGCGTGGAGTGCCTTTCCGTCTCCGCCGCCACAGGGCAGGGAGTGGACAAGCTGCTGCAGCGGGTGCGCCGGCGCCTGGTGGGCGGCGGGAGCGAGCCGGCCGAGGACGAGCTGGTGCCCAATATGCGGCAACGGGACAAGCTGGCCAGGGCCTTGGGGGAGCTGGAGGGATTTCGGCAGGGCCTGGACCAGGGAGTTCCCCCGGACGTGCTCAGCA
>CAYFSD010000122.1:0-6012 GCA_964345705.1 uncultured Desulfohalobiaceae bacterium | reverse complement strand
AACGCTACATTACCAGTTCCATCTGTAGTAGATCCCCGCGTGGATGTCCAGACCTGTTCTTCTCGCCTTTCATGAGCCCTCAACCCTGAACGCCGAACGCAGAACGCAGAACGAGGAACGCTATACCTCGAAGAGCATCTCCAGATCGTCCCTGGTCAGGGACTTCCACTGATCCTGCCCGGGGATGATGGCGTCCGCCACACCCTTCTTCTCCTGCTGCAGCTTGAGGATCTTCTCCTCCACCGTGTTCTCGCAGATCATCTTGTAGGAGAAGACCTTCTTGGTCTGCCCGATGCGGTGGGTGCGGTCCGTGGCCTGGCTCTCCACCGCGGGGTTCCACCAGGGATCGTAGTGGATCACGTAGTCCGCGGCGGTGAGGTTGAGCCCGGTGCCCCCGGCCTTGAGGGAGATGAGGAAGATGGGCACGTCGGGATCGTTGTTGAACCGCTCCACCTGCTCGTAGCGGTCCTTGCTCGATCCGTCCAGATAGGCGAAGGGGATCTCGTTCATCTTCAGCCAGGAGCGGATGATCTGCAGCATCTGCACGAACTGGGAGAAGACCAGGACCTTGTGCCCGTCCTCGATGATCCCGGTGGTGAGGTCCTTGAAGGCCTCGAACTTGCCCGAGGGCAGGTTGGTGTTCACCCCGGGCATGTCCAGCTTGAGCAGCCTGGGGTGGCAGCAGATCTGGCGCAGCTTGAGCAGGGCGTCCAGGATGGACATCTGGCTCTGGGCGATGCCCTGCTCCTCCACCTTCTGCATGACCTGCTCCTTGAGCTTCTTGGCCAGGGAGGCGTAAAGCTCCTGCTGCTCGTCCACCAGGCCGGCGTAGTGGACATTCTCCACCTTGGGCGGCAGCTCCTGGACCACGTCGGTTTTCTTGCGCCTCAGGATGAAGGGGCGGACCCTGGCCCGCAGGGTCTCCATGGTTTCCTCGTCCCCGTCCTTGATGGGCTTGACGAAACCCTTCTGGAAGGCGTTCTGCGAGCCCAGGAACCCGGGCATGAGGAACTCGAACAGGGACCACAGCTCCAGGAGGTTGTTCTCGATGGGCGTGCCGGAGAGGCAGACCCGGAACTTGGCCGCCACCTTGCGCACGGAGCGCGCGGTGATGGTGTTGGGGTTCTTGATGTTCTGGGCCTCGTCCAGGATGACGCAGTTGAAATCGTGCTTGTTCAGCTCCTCCAGGTCGCGGCGGAGCAGGGCGTAGGTGGTGATCACCAGGTCGCTGTGCGGGATCTCCTTGAACAGGTGCTCCCTGCGGGAGCCGTAGATGAGCAGCTGGCGCATTCCGGGGACGAATTTCTCCGCTTCCTTCTGCCAGTTGGGCAGCACCGAGGTGGGGACCACGATGAGGTTGGTCCCGCCGTGGCCGCGCTCCTTCATGTGCTGCAGAAGCGCGAGGACCTGCACCGTCTTGCCCAGGCCCATCTCGTCGGCCAGGATGCCCCCGAAGCCGTATTCCTTGAGGAAGTTGAGGAAGCTGAGGCCCTGGGTCTGGTAGGGGCGCAGCGTGGCGTTGATTCCCTGTGGCGGGGAGATCTGCTCCACCTCCTTGAAGTCGCTGATCTTGTTCCGCAGCTTGTCCCAGAAGGAGTCCGTCCTCGCCTCGGGGACGTCGCTGATCAGCTTTTCAATGGAGGGCACCTCGAACTTCTTGTACTTCTTCTTGGGCGGCTTCTCCGGATCCATGCCCAGGGTGCGCAGCTTGTGCTGCAGCTTGCGCAGCCAGCTGTCCGGGAGGCTGGTGTAGGAGCCGTCCTTGAGCTGGACGTAGCGCTTGCCCTGGGTCCAGGCCTTCCAGATCCTTTCGATGGGGACGGAGATGTCCTCGTACTCCACGTTGATGTTCAGGTCGAACCAGTCGGTATTCTCCTCGTCCTCCTCCACCTCGGCCACGACCTTGGGGCTGGTGTGCCGTACCTTGTAGCGGGAGAGGTTCTTCTCCCCGAAGACGCGGTAGGTCTGCACCAGCTGGGGATAGGAGTCCAGGAGGAAGGTGATGGCCTCCTCCGGCTCCAGGAACCAGATGGCATTGTTCCGCGGCTTGAAGTTGATCCGCTGCAGCTCCTCGAGCAGGGCCTCTTCCTGCTTCCGGTCTCGGCGCAGGAGGAAGGAGCTGCCCTCGAAGCGATAGCTCCCGGTCTGAAGCTCCGGGTTGGGTCCGTCCAGGGCGATCTCCCCGTGCTCGGTCTCGTAGGTGTTCTGGATTTCCAGGGTGAGGAGGCTCCCCTCCTCGTTGAGGAAGAGCTTGGGGTCGTACTTTGCGGGCACGAAGATGGGCTTCATCCGCTCCAGGAATTCCTCCTGGCCGTGGAGGCTGGAGCTGGGGATCTTGGTCCAGACCCGGTCCAGGAACTCGGAGAGCTCGGAGTGGGGGACAAGCGGAGGATCGGTGACCAGCTGCTGGATGAGCCCGCTGTCCAGGGCGGTGAGCACGGGGTAGAAGTTGTTTCGCCACAGGACCCACAGGGGGAGGTTGCCGTAGAAATAGACCTCCTCCCCGGTGATGGAGACCGGGGTCTTGTCCTCCTGACTGAGCAGGAGGTCGAAGCTGAGGCCCTGCTCCGTGATCTCCGGCTTGAGCTGGCAGTGCATGCTCTGGGGCACGATGCGGATGGGCTCGTCCGTGTCCCCCCAGAAGAGGAAGTGCTCGTTGCGGACGGACCAGAGGAACCAGCTGATCAGTCCGGAGGGGATCTCCATCCGCTGGCCCAGATAGTCCATGTACTTGCCCACCTGGAAGGCCACCTGGGGCAGCTCGGGGGAGAGCTCGCACCACTCCGGATGGTTGATCAGCTGCTCGAAGCTGACCGGATTCTGGATCTTGGACAGGCCGGACTTGTTCTGCCGCACTCTGTACACGGCCACCTGCAGCCGCTGCGGCTCCGGATGGAAGCGGAAGAGGAGATAGGTGTGTCCCGCCTCCGGCTCGGGAGTGGTGGCGAAGAAGCTCCGGAAGCTGTTGCGCCAGTCCGTTCGCTGCAGGGGCTCCCCGCCCTGTTTTCCCTCCTGGTCCAGGGAGGAGCGGAGATAGAGCATGGTGGCCCCCACATGGGGGCAGACGCCGGTGAAGGAATCCGGGCAATTGCAGAAATAGTTGATGGTCCCTTCCTGGAGATTGATCCCGATCTCCGGGTTGTAGACCTGCAGCTCCTCGCCCTGGATCTTGCTCTCGATATCCCAGTACCCGTCCCGCTTCCTCACGTCCAGCTTGTCCACACCATAGGAGGAAAGCACATCCCTGGACGCCTCGAGGATGTACTCGGGCATGTTCTCTTCAAAGAACTCCTCTATGGTTTTAATGGCTTGGGATTCCATTACGCCTTGTCCGTCCTGACTGGGGCTTTGCGCCTCCATTGGTTGTTCATCGGCATAATATAACAATAGTTCTTCCTCGCGGTTTTGCAAGTACAATTTCCCGCGCGGGTGTTCGGCCTATCGAAGCGGAACCGGATGTTTCAGCGGCATCGCGCGGAGACGGCGTCGGATTCGTTCGCCCCGTGCAGGGGAAAGAGGAGATCATCTTGAGGACAGTATCGGCTGTCCAACCCCTTTTCTTGAGCAGGGACGGCAACTTTTGGAAACGGAGAAGGCCATTCTCCGATAATGACGCATGGCCTCGCTCCGCTGAGAGGCGCTCGGTTTCCTCGGCACACTGATACGGTTGCGGGCGCCGGGAGCCAAGCGGTGAAAGCCCAGGTTGGGGCATTGCGGGGCCGGAGCAGCGATGCGAGTCCGAGGCCGGGCCAGGGCGCCTGCCTGTTTCCCTGGAGCGATTCACCGGATTATTGAACCGTGCATCTGCACAGGCAAGGCGCCTGCCTCATTTTTTCCCGGCAAAAGGGAGGTGCCGTCCACTGTTGTTTTTCCTTGCAGCAGCCGGAAGCTCCTTTTCGACGCGTGGAAAAAAATGGTTTATGCTTGTATTTTGGGCCCTTCGAGCGACATCCTTCCCCGAAGCTCCGCTCATGAGCCTTGTTCCTGGCAGGAGCAACCATTGCAATAATCCGAAGACGCAGATATAAACATACTATCTAGTATAAATTCTTTTTCTTGACAAGGGGTAGGCCACCCTTTGATTGAGCCAGGAGAGGCGACCCGTCCCCTTGGGGGCCAGAAGGCTTTGGGGCCCGAAGGATGGGGGCTGACGCCCCCCTTTGGCTTGTGTTTTGGGGTGAGAGTGATTAATATCTGTATCAAGCGGCGTTTTTGAGCGGTGCGTCTCGGGTGATACCGGGCGCCGCCAATGGTCCAACCCGAAAAATTGAGTATCGGCGTGCTTATGTCTTCAGGCGGCGAGCCAGAAGCGGTCCAGCTCCAGGCGGGCCAGGAAGCGGAAAAGGGGAAACCGGTCCGGATCAACGACATCCTGGACAAGGCCTCGAAGTTCCTGAGCAAGACGGATCAGGCCCTGATCCAGAAGGCGTACGTCTTTTCCGCGGCCAAGCATTCCGGGCAGGTCCGGCTCTCCGGCGAGCCCTACCTGTCCCATCCCCTTGCAGTGGCGAACTATCTGGCCAAGATGAACCTGGACGCCGCGACCATCGCCAGCGGGCTCCTCCACGACACCATGGAGGACACGGACGTGAGCAAGGAGGAGCTGCTGGAGCACTTCGGCGAGGAAGTGGCGGAGATCGTGGACGGGGTGACCAAGATCGGCCAGGTGACCTTCGACTCCAAGGAAGAGGCCAAGGCGGAGAACATCCGGAAAATGATCCTGGCCATGGCCCGGGATATCCGGGTCATTCTGGTCAAGCTCGCGGACAGGCTGCACAACGTGAGCACTTTGGGCGCCCAGGAGACGACCAAGAGGCGGCTCATCGCCCAGGAGACGCTGGACATCTATTCCCCCATCGCCCACAGGTTGGGACTGTACTGGATCAAGGGGGAGCTGGACGACCTGAGCCTGAAGCACCTCAAGCCGGATATCTACAATCACATCGAGAAGGGGATCCAGCAGCACCGCACCCTGGGCCGGGACTACGTGAATCACGTGACCGGAAAGCTGCAGGAGCTCATGGACCAGAACGAGATCACGGGGCGGGTGAGCGGACGCCAGAAGCACATCTATAGCATCTACCACAAGATGCAGCGGCAGAATCTGGAGCTGGACCAGGTCTACGACCTGATCGCCTTCCGGGTGATCGTCGCTTCCATCCGGGACTGCTACGCCATGCTGGGGCTTATCCACTCCATGTGGCGGCCCGTGCCGGGGCGGTTCAAGGACTACATCTCCATGCCCAAGGCCAACCTGTATCAGAGCCTGCACACCACGGTGATCGGCCCGGAAGGGGAGCACATCGAGATCCAGATCCGCACCGAGGAGATGCACCACATCGCGGAGCACGGGGTGGCGGCCCACTGGAAGTACAAGGACGGGACCACCATCGTGCCCAAGGACGAGGAGCGCTTCAGCTGGCTTCGGCGCATCCTGGACTGGGAGCACGAGATGAAGGATCCCCGCGAGTTCATGGCCTCGCTCAAGGTGGATCTCTTCCAGGACGAGGTCTACGTCTTCACCCCCAAGGGCGAGGTCCTGGAGCTGCCCGTGGGGGCCACGCCGGTGGACTTTGCCTATCAGATCCACACCGAGGTGGGCGACCGCTGCTCCGGAGCCAAGGTGAACGGCAAGCTGGTGCCCCTGGATTCCCAGCTCTCCAACGGGGATACCGTGGAGATCATCACCAGCGCGAGCCACAAGCCCAGCCGGGACTGGCTCAAGTTCGTCCAGACCGCCAAGGCCAGGGGGAAGATCAGGCACTGGATCCGCACGGAGGAACGGGAATACAGCATCTCCCTGGCCAAGGAGATGCTGGAGAAGGAGGGGCGCAGGCTGGGGATCAACTTCAACCGCGAGCTGAACTCCGGCAGGTTGGAGAAGGTGGCCGAGGAGTTCACCTACAAGTGCGTGGACGACATGCTCTCCGCGGTGGGATACGCCAAGCTGACCCCGAAGCAGGTGCTGCATCGCCTGCTGCCCAAGGAGGAGAAGCGGGGGGAGAAGGCGGC
>CAYFSD010000121.1:0-6025 GCA_964345705.1 uncultured Desulfohalobiaceae bacterium | reverse complement strand
AAATTGGCCACGTAGATGGGCATGGATTCCCCGGTCAGGGGATTGCGGCAATAAGCCCCGGTGAAGACGCCCACCTTCTCCCCTTCCTCGGACTCGCGGCTGTGCGGATCCTCCTCCCGCATGCGCTCTGCGGCACGGAGCACCTCCTCCCGGTTTTCCTCCGGGAGCAGCTCCTCCAGCCGGGGATATTCCGGGGCCAGGCTCATGAAGGTCGCCCCGTGCAGGGTGTCCGGCCGGGTGGTGAAGACCCGGATGCTCTGCTCCGCCCCCTCAACGGGAAAGTCGATCTCCGCCCCCTCGCTGCGGCCGATCCAGTTGCGCTGCATGGCGATGACCCGCTCCGGCCAGCCCTGCTGCAGGGTGTCCAGATCCGACAGCAGCTCGTCCGCGTACGCGGTGATCCGGATGAACCACTGCTTCAGGGAGCGCTCCTCCACCGCGGAGTCACAGCGCCAGCACTCCCCGTTTTCCACTTGCTCGTTGGCCAGCACGGTGCGGCAGCTCGGACACCAGTTAACCGGAGCCGTGTTGCGGTACACCAGGCCCTGCCGCCAAAGCTGCAGGAAAAAAAGCTGTTCCCAGCGGTAGTACTCCGGATCGCAGGTGGCGAACTCCCGGTCCCAGTCCAGGGAATAGCCCAGGCGCTTGAGCTGATCCCGCATCTCGTCGATATTGGCGTAGGTCCATTTCGCGGGATGGGTTCCGTGCTCGATGGCCGCGTTCTCCGCCGGCAGGCCGAAGGCGTCCCAGCCCATGGGATGCAGGACGTTGTATCCCCGCATCCACTTGTGGCGGGCGATCACGTCGCCGATGGTGTAGACCCGGACGTGCCCCATGTGGATGCGGCCGGAAGGATAGGGGAACATCTCCAGCACATAGTATTTGCTTCGGCCGGGATCCTCGCTCGCGGCGAAATACTTCGCCTCCTCCCAGACGGATTGCCACTTGCGCTCCACCTCTTCCGGGCTGTACTCCTGCATGCGCAATGTCCTCGCCTCTTTGACCGTTTCTCCAGAAAAATTCGAATCCATGGCCGTCAGCCGACCCCGTCTCGCTATGCGCGAATGAGTCGGCCTCTGATCCGGATCCTGTCTCCTGAATCCTAGTCAGCGCCCACGGGCTCGGACTCCCATCCGTCGCCCTGGCTCGTCTTCAGCTGTCCGGTGCGGATCTTCTCCGCCGCGGCGTCCAGAATGCCGTTGACGAAGCGGCTGGATTTCTCGTCCCCGAATTTCTTGCTCAGCTCGATCCCCTCGTTGATCCCCACTTTCACCGGGATGTCCGGGCGATAGAGCATCTCGTACAGCGCGAGACGGAGGATGGTCAGCTCGATGCGCGCGATCCGGTCCAGGCGCCAGTTCTGGGAAAATCCCATGATCACCTCGTCCAGCTCCTCCAGATTGTGCACCACCCCGGAGATGAGCCCCCAGGCGAAGGAATTGGCCACCTCACTCCTTTCACCGCTCTCCCGGACCTGGACGAAGTTCTCGAAGGTCCGCTTCACGCACTCCTGGTAGGGGCCGGAGGAAAAATTGCATCCGAAGAGGACCTGGAAGGCCCTTTCCCGTCCCTGCCGTCTGGGGCTTTTCTTGCTCTTGCTCATGATGTGTGCCGTGGTCAGGGGACTGAGGTCCAAAAGACAGGGGTTTGTAAAAGAAGGCGGCTTCCCCTGGTGTCCGGTATCGTGCCTCTCTCCTCCCCCACTGTTCTCCCGTATCCGTCCCTGGGAATCACTCGTCCAGCTGGTTGAGAACCCGGGCCGTCTCCAGAACCGCCTGGGCCGCCTCAGCGCCCTTGTTGCCCGCCTTGCTTCCGGCCCGCTCGATGGCCTGCTCCAGGCTGTCCGTGGTCAGGATGCCGTATCCCACCGGAACCCCGTACTGCAGGGACACGTTGGCCAACCCCTTGCTCACTTCCGCGGCCACGTAGTCGAAGTGCGGGGTGGCGCCCCGGATGATCGCTCCCAGGCAGATGATGCCGTCGTACTGCCCCTTGCCCATGAGCTTCTTGACCACGACCGGCATCTCGAAGGACCCGGGGACCCGGATCAGATCCAGCTTATCCCGGTCGGCTCCGTGCCGGACCAGATAGTCCTCGGCACCGTTGATCAGCCGGTCCACGATGAAGTCGTTGAACCGGCTCGCCACAAGAGCGAACCGCAGTCCGTCCGCCCGGAGCTGCCCCTCAATGGCCTCAAGCTGACTCATGTCCCTCTCCTTGTCCGTTGCCGGTTTCCTCCCCGATCTGCAGAATATGGCCCAGCTTCTCCTTCTTGGCCCGCAGATACATGCGATTCTTCTCGTTGACCGGGCACTCCATGGGCACCCGATCCGTCACCTCGATCCCATAGCCCTCCAGGCCCACGATCTTCTTGGGATTGTTGGTGATGAGCCGCATCCTCCGGATGCCCAAATGCACCAGGATCTGCGCCCCGATGCCGTATTCCCGCAGATCGGGATTGAAGCCCAGGGCGAGATTGGCCTCCACTGTATCCTTGCCCTCATCCTGCAGGTGATAGGCCTTGATCTTGTTCCCCAGGCCGATGCCTCGGCCCTCCTGACGCATATAGAGAAGAACCCCTTTCCCCTCGCGCGCGATCATGGCCAGGGACTCCTGCAGCTGAGAGCCGCAGTCGCAGCGCAGGCTGCCGAAGACATCCCCGGTGAGGCACTCGCTATGCACCCGGACCAATACGGAATCCTCCTCCCGGATATCGCCCTTGACCAAGGCGATATGGGTGAATTCGTCCGTCTGGCTCTTATAGGCCACGGCCCGGAAATCCCCGTAGCGGGTGGGCAGCCGCGCCTCTCCCACCGGCTCCACCAGGGAATCGAACTTGGAGCGGTAGGCGATCATGTCCTCGATGGTGGCGATATTCAGACCGCTCTCCGCGGCGAATTTCTCCAGATCGGGCATGCGGGCCATGGTTCCGTCGTCGCGCATGATCTCGCAGATCACCGCCGCGGGCTTCAGCCCGGCCAGCCGGGCCAGATCCACGCTTCCCTCGGTCTGCCCGGCCCGGACGAGCACTCCGCCCTCGCGGGCCCGCAGGGGAAAGACGTGTCCCGGCGTGGAGATATCCTCCGGACCGCTATTCTCGTGCACCGCCCTCTGGATGGTCGTGGCCCTGTCGTAGGCGGAGATTCCCGTGGTCACCCCCTCGGCGGCCTCGATGGACACGGTGAAGGCCGTTCCGAAACGGGACTCGTTGCGCCGCGGCTGCATGGGAAGCTGCAGCCTGTCCACCTGTTCCGGCCCCAGGGCCAGACAGATGAGGCCCCTGCCGTACTTGGCCATGAAGTTGATGGCTTCGGGGGTCACGTGCTCCGCGGCAATGGTCAGATCGCCCTCGTTCTCCCGGTCCTCATCGTCGACCAGGATCACCATGCGCCCCTGCCGCATATCCTCGATGGCTTCCTCGATCCTGCAAACCGACATAATTCACTCCGTATATCATCAGAGATCAGAGGCCTACTGAAACCCGTAGCGCTGCAACAGCTCCCAGGAGACTCCCCCGTCCTCGCCCTGGCCGCTCCAGGGCCCGAGCATGCGGCGCACGTATTTCCCCAGGATATCGAATTCGATGTTCACCTGCACGGAGCGGCTCCAATTCTCCGCTGTGGTCTGGGCGTAGGTGGCGGGAATGAGATTCACCTCAAGGAAGCCGGTCCCGCAGCGGGTAATGGTCAGGCTGATCCCGTCCAGGGCCACGGATCCCTTGTCCACGATGAGATCGGACCAGGAGCCGGGGAAGGCGATCCGCACCTTCCTGGATTCTCCGGCCCGGGCCATGGACTCCACTTCCGCCAGGCAGTCCACGTGACCGCTGACGAAGTGGCCGCCGAGCCGGTCGCCAACAGCCAGGGCCCGCTCCAGGTTCACCACATCCCCGCGCTGCAGGCGACCTAGAGTGGTCGCGGCCAGTGTCTCCTGCGAGGCGTACGCGGCGAAGCCGTCCCCGGAAAAGGTCTCCACGGTGAGGCACGCGCCGTTGACGCTGATGCTCTCGCCGCGCTGCAGGCCGGAGAAGGGGGTGCGAGGAACGATCCACAATCGGGCCTCTTCCCCCCGCCGCCGGATTTCCGTCAATCGCCCCGTGGTTTCAATGAGGCCGGTAAACACGCTCTACACCCCGTTCGACGGATTTCCGTCCCGCTGTCCTCCTTCCTGCAGGGAAGGCAGCAGCCTGATCATAAGGTCCCGTCCGATGGGGCGATGCTCCGCGATCCGATAGTCCAGCGCCTCGCGCATCGTCTCCACGCTCCTCCCGGCGAAGGCGCTGCGGCCCGCTTCGTCGCCCAGTATCCTCGGGGCCAGAAAATACACGATCTCGTCCGCCAGACCCTGCCGGCAGAGGCTCAGGCCCAGGTATCCCCCGCCTTCGCACAGGAGGTAATAGCAGGGCTGCTCCCGGTACAGGCGTCTGAGACCGCTTGCCAGGTCGAACCCGCCCTCCGGATGCTTCAGCAGGGGCCAGACCCGAACCCCGAGAGAACGCAGCCGCTCCGCGGCGCTTCCCTCGGCCTGGGCCGGGGTGGTCCAGATGATCGTTTCTTCGGGCCTGTGCCGAATCAAATAGAGATCGTCCTCCGCGTCCGGAAGACGACTGGTCGCCACCACGGCCAGCGTATCGGATCCCGTTTCCCCATCTCCCCCGCATCTGCGGGGGGTGAGCCGGGGATTATCCTCGTACAGGGTGTTGCCTCCCACAAGCACCGCCTGGGAACCTTCCCGGAGCCGATGCACTTCCTGTCTGGCCTCGGAGCAGCTCACCCAGGCCGAGTCCCCGCTCCGGGTGGCGATGCGGCCGTCCAGGGTCGCGGCCAGCTTGAGTCGGACATAGGGGCGCTCAAGCAGATGCCAACAGATGAAGTCGTGAATGAGGTCGCGGCAGGTCTGCTCCTCGATCCCCATCTCCACCTGGATCCCGCTTTGGCGCAGGAACTCCGCTCCGCCGCCCTCGGCTCGGGGATTGGGATCGGCAGTGCCCACGTAGACTCGCTCGATTCCGGCATCCAGGATGGCTCGGGTGCAGGGGGGCGTGGCTCCGTAGTGATTGCAGGGCTCCAGGGTGACGTAGAGACTGCTTCCCCGGGGATCAAAGCCCGCCTGCCTGGCGTCGCTCAGGGCCGCGACCTCGGCGTGCGGCCCGCCGCGGACCGCGTGCCAGCCCCGGCCGATGATCTCTCCGTCCCTGACCAGCACCGCGCCCACGCAGGGGTTGGGCGCCGTCCGCCCCTGCCCCTGTTTCGCCAGCTCCACGGCCCGGAGCATCAGATCCCCGCTCCTCATGGACCCTCTCGCTCCTTCCCGGGTAATTGATCACCGCCTCGCTGTCTCGGTTGATTCAAACAACCTCGTGCCCATGGGCGGATCAATGTGGTGAATAGTTGCACGGTTTTTTTGAATCAGCTCCCCTGAGACGCTGTTCGCTTCTCTTCCTTCGGCCCGGAACCATCTCTTCAAAGCGCCGCATGTGCTGGCGCCCGAAAGGATCACTCCGGGCTCACCAGTTCGTATTCGATCCCCGCTTCGTCCAGGAAAGAGCGGGACAGCTCGTCCGGATATCCCCGGGAGAAATAAATGGCCCGAATACGACAGTTGATGAGCATCTTGCTGCAGATCAGGCAGGGCTGGTCCGTGCAGTAAAGCGTCGCACCGGTGAGGGGGATGCCGTGCACCGCCGCCTGAATGATCACGTTCTGCTCCGCGTGCAGCCCCCGACACAATTCGTGGCGCTGGCCGGAGGGGACCCCCAGCTCCTCGCGCATGCATCCCACGTCCAGACAATGGGAGATCCCGGAGGGAGCGCCGTTGTACCCCGTGGCCAGTATGCGCTTGTCCAGGACCGCAACAGCGCCCACCGCCCGCCGCAGACAAGTGGAGCGCTCGGCGACCAGGGCGGCGATGCGCATGAAATACTCGGACCAGGACAGTCGCTGGGACATGAGATCAGACAGCGGGGCGCTCACCGGGCCTGGCCACGCCCGCGATCGACGGCAAAATGTCGATGCGGGCGTCGGTC
>CAYFSD010000120.1:0-6071 GCA_964345705.1 uncultured Desulfohalobiaceae bacterium | reverse complement strand
GGGCCTCCAGCGTCCTGCCCGAGTACGTGGAGATGGCCAACAAGTACGGCGGGGAGATCGCGGGGGCCAGCGGGGTCCCAGAGGAGATGCTGCTCCGGGCCGCGCGCTCCGGGGTGTGCAAGATCAATATCGACACGGACATCCGGCTGGCCGTAACCGCTACCCTGCGCAAGGAGCTCGCGGAGAATCCGTCCAACTTCGATCCCAGGAAGTATCTCAAGCCGGCTCGCGGGGCGGTGGAGCACGTGGTCCAGCACAAGATGCGGCACGTGCTGGGATCCTCGGGAGCGGCGTAGCCAGGAGTCAGGAAAGAGGAAACAGGAAACGGGGGACAAAGAAAAGGCCGGGCCTGCGGGGAGGAGCCGCGGCTGTTTCTCCCCGCAGGGCGGAGGGCGAACGCCGGACAGGGACCGGAACCCGGGGCAGGAAAGCCAAGAAAGCGGAGCCAAGGAGGTGAAGATATGGCAGTGCGCATCGGAATCAACGGCTTCGGGCGGATCGGCCGCTACGCCACTCGTTTGCTGGCGAGCAGCCCCGATCTCGAGCTGGTCGCGGTGAACGCGCGCGCGGACAACGAAAGCCTGGTGCATCTTCTCCGGCACGATTCGGTGCACGGTGTCTTCGACGGCGAGGTGGAGGCCAACGAGAAGGGCTTTCTGCTGCAGGGCAAGCAGATCCAGGTGACTCGGGAGGCCACGGGCGAGTGGAAGTGGGGTGATCTGGGCGTCGATCTGGTCCTGGAGACCTCGGGCAAGTTCCGGGACAGGGCCAGCTGCCAGCAGCATCTGGATTGCGGGGCGAACAAGGCCCTGATCAGCGCTCCGGGCAAGGGCGTGGACGCCACCATCGTGCCCGGAGTCAATGACTCGCACCTCAAGCCGGAGCACACCGTGATCTCCAGCGCCTCCTGCACCACCAACTGCCTGGCCCCGGTGGTCAAGTGTCTGCACGAGCGTTTCGGGGTGGAGCACGGGATCATGACCACGGTGCACTCCTACACCATGGACCAGCGCATCCTGGACGGCTCGCACAAGGACCTGCGCCGGGCCCGGGCCGCGGCCATGTCCATGATCCCCACCAGCACCGGCGCGGCCAGGGCGGTCACGGAAGTGATCCCCAGCCTCGAGGGCAAGCTGGACGGCATGGCCATTCGGGTGCCCACGCCCAATGTCTCCCTGGTGGACTTGAGTGCCCGGATGAGCAAGGATGTGGGTGTGGACGAGGTCAACGCGGCCCTGAAGGAGGCCTCGGAGACGGAGCTCAAGGATATCCTGGGCTACAGCGAGGAGCCCCTGGTCTCGGTGGATTATAACGGCAGCCGCTTCGGCGGTGTGGTGGACGCTCCCCTGAGCACCCTCATGGAGAATCGCCTGCTCAAGGTCATCGCCTGGTACGACAACGAGGCGGGATTCACCCATCAGCTGCTGCGCCTGGCCGGACAGGTGGCCAGACATCTCTAGCTCACGGTTCAATGTTTAAGGTTGAAGAGGATGAGCCGCCACGTGACTTTGAACCTTGAACTTCGAACCGTAAACCGTGAACCCTGAACCCTGAACGAACCATCATGACTGACTTCGTGCACCTGCACTGCCATACCGAATACAGCCTCCTGGACGGGGCGATCAAGGTGCGGGACGTGTGCTCCCGCGCCGTGTCCCATGGCCAGAAGGCCGCCGCGATCACCGACCACGGCAACCTCTTTGGGGCCCTGGACTTCTACCTCACGGCCAAGGACTACGGGATCAAGCCCATCGTCGGCTGCGAGGTCTACGTCGCCCCGGAGCACCGCACCAAGAAGGACGCGGCCTCCGCCTCCGAGGCGGGATACCATCTCGTGCTCCTGGCCCAAAACAAAGAGGGATACCACAATCTGATCAAGCTGGTGAGCAAGGCCAACCTGGAGGGCTTCTACTACAAGCCCAGGGTGGACAAGGAGCTGCTGGCCAAGTGGAACGAAGGCCTCATCGCCATGTCCGCCTGTCTCAAGGGAGAGATCCCCAGCGTGCTCCTCTCCCGCGGGATGAAGGCGGCCAGGGAAACGGCGCAGCAGTACAGCGAGCTCTTTCCCGGCCGCTTCTACCTGGAGCTCATGGACAACGACCTCCCGGACCAGGAGGAGCTGAATCCCAGACTCGTGGAGCTGGGGGAGGAAACCAGCCTGCCCCTGGTGGCCACCAACGACTGTCACTACCTGGACCGGGATGACGCCCAGGCCCACGACACTCTGCTCTGCATCCAGACCAATTCCTGCGTGCACGACAGAAAGCGGATGCGGCTGGAGACGGACAAGCTCTTCTACAGGCCCCCGGAGGATATGCAGCAGGTCTTTTCCCATGTGCCACAGGCCCTGGCCAATACATGCGAAATCGCCGAGGCCTGCAATCTGGAGCTGGATCTGGGCCAACCGCGGTTCCCGGTGTATCACTCCCCGGACGAGCGGAGCCTGGACCAGTACTTCCGGGACATGGCCCGCGAGGGGCTTCGGGATCGGCTGGCCAAGAGCTCCTATCAGATCGAGGAGTCCGTGTACTGGGAGCGTCTGGAACACGAGATGGAGGTCATCTGTACCAAGGGCTTCAGCGGCTATTTTCTCATTGTGCAGGACTTCATCAACTGGGCCAAGGAGCGGGACATCCCCGTAGGCCCGGGCCGGGGCTCGGGAGCGGGTTCTCTGGCCGCATACGCCCTGAAGATCACCAATATTGACCCCATCCGCTACGGTCTGCTCTTCGAGCGGTTCCTGAACGTGGAGCGGGAGAGCCTGCCGGATATCGACGTGGATTTCTGCTACAACCGGCGGGAGGAGGTGATCCGCTACGTCACGGAGAAGTACGGCGAGGAGAACGTGGCCCAGATCACCACCTTCGGGACCATGAAGGCTCGCGCCGTGGTCCGTGACGTGGGCCGGGCCCTGGGCATGAGCTTCGCCGAGACGGACAAGATCGCCAAGCTGATCCCCGAGGATCCGGGGATCAATATCGACAAGGCCCTGGAGGGCGAGCCCGAGCTCAGACAGAAGCGCGACGAGGACGAGCGGGTGGCCAAGTGCCTGGACATCTCCCGCAAGCTGGAGGGCCTGGCCCGGCACGCCTCCACCCACGCCGCGGGCATCGTGATCTCCGATCAGCCCATGCAGGAGTACCTTCCCCTGTATCAGGGCAAGAAAGGGGAAGTGGTCACCCAGTACGACATGAAGAAGGTGGAGGAGGTGGGGCTGATCAAGTTCGACTTCCTGGGGCTCAAAACCTTGACCGTGCTCCAGGACACCCTGGAGCTGGCGCGGAAGAACGGCAAGGAGATCCCGGATCTGGATACCATGACCATGGACGATCCGCAGACCTTCGAGCTGCTCTGCAAGGGCCAGACCAACGGGGTCTTCCAGCTGGAGAGCTCCGGAATGCGCGGGGTGATGATGGACCTCAAGCCGGAGCGGTTCGAGGAGCTCATCGCCCTGCTCGCCCTGTACCGCCCCGGGCCGCTGGAGAGCGGCATGGTCACGGACTTCATCGAGCGCAAGCACGGCCGGCGCGAGGTGGAGTATCCCCATTCCTGGCTGGAGCCCGTGCTCAAGGAGACCTACGGGGTGATCCTCTACCAGGAGCAGGTCATGCGCATCGCCTCGGAGCTGGCGGGGTTCTCCCTGGGCGACGGCGACCTGCTGCGCCGGGCCATGGGCAAGAAGAACGCCAAGGCCATGGCCGAGCAGCGGGACAAGTTCATGCAGGGGGCCCTGGAGCGGGGGCTGGACCATGAGACCGCGGACCACCTCTTCAATCTGATCGAAAAGTTCGCCGGGTACGGATTCAACAAGTCCCACAGCTCCGCGTACGCCATGATCTCCTACCAGACGGCGTATATGAAGACCCACTATCCGCGGGAGTTCATGGCCGCCCTGATCACCTCCGAAGTCGCCAACACGGACAAGGTGATCAGCCATATCAACGCCTGCCGGGAGATGGGCATCGATGTCCTGCCCCCGGACATCAACCAGAGCGAGCACTCTTTCACCGTGCAGGGAGAGAACATCCTCTTCGGCCTGTCCGGGATCAAGAACGTGGGCGACGGGGCCATCCGGCAGATCCTCAAGGAACGGCGGGCCAACGGGCCCTTCGCCAGCCAGATGGATTTCTGCCAGCGGGTGCTGTCCAAGCGAGTGAGCAAGCGGGTCCTGGAATCCCTGATCAAGAGCGGCGCCCTGGACTGCTTCGGCGCGACCCGGGCGGCCATGACCGCCAGCCTGGACAAGGTGGTGGCCAAGGCCCAGAGGCGCTCCAAGGCCAAAGCCGGGGGCAAGCTTTCCCTGCTCAGCATGGTCAGTGGCGGGGAGCAGGAACAGCGGACGCAGAGCGGGATCGGCCTGAACATCCCCGAGGCCGACGCCGAGGAGTGGCAGGAGGAATACCGCCTGAAGCAGGAGAAGGAGACCCTGGGTCTGTTCCTCAGCGGCCATCCCCTGCTCAAGCACCAGCACGACCTGAAGCGCCTCAAGGTGCAAACGGTGCAGCAGTGCCGGGAAATGCCCTCGGGCCGCGAGGTGAATCTGGCGGTGCTCATCACCGGCTGCAAGGAAATCCAGACCCGGAAGGGGGAGAAGATGGCCTTCTGCCAGGTGGAGGATCTCTCCGGCACGGCGGAGCTCACCCTTTTTCCGGATGCCTATGCCAAGATCCGGGACCACGACTTCGATCAGCCCTTCCTCTGCCGGGCCAGGATCGATTCGGACCACAGCGAGTCCGGGGGGGAAGAGGAGGCCCCCCGCGCCCTCAAGCTGCTGGCCCGGGAGGTGGAGCCCTTGGGCGAGGCCGAGCCTCCGGAGGACGAGCCGTGCACCCTTGACGTGGATGCGGCTCGAGTGGATGCGGCTAAATGGCGGCAGCTGAAACAGATTCTGGCTAGGTATCCCGGATCCAACCCGGTCAATCTGCAGCTATGGCTGGACGAGGCGATCTGTCGGATGACTCTGGGGCCGGAATACTGCATTCATCCGGCGAGCGGGCTGTATCAGGAGCTGGAGCAGTGGAAACAGGGCCTGGAAACCGTCCCGAGCCCAACACCCTCGCGCGAGGCGGATGCTCGCCCGGGAGAATGAGTATGAGCGAAAGCACCGAGCTGTATCGAGTCAAGGTGGAGGAGGAGTTCAGCGCCTCGCATCAGCTGCGTCACTACGGGGGCAAGTGCGAGGAGCTGCACGGGCACAACTTCCGGGTTCTGGCCGAGGTGGAGGGCACGGGGCTGGATCCGGACACCGGCCTGCTCATCGATTTCAAGGAGTTGCGCGGCGCCTTGCGGCAGATCCTGCAGGAGCTGGATCACAGGCACCTCAACGAGCTGCCGGCCTTTCAGGAGGTGAATCCCTCGTCGGAGAATCTGGCCCGCCACATCTTTGTCCGGCTGGAGCAGGGACTGGCCGAAAGCGAGGTGCGGGTGAGGGAAGTGAGCGTTCTGGAGAAGAAGGGATCCCAGGCCACCTTCACCCGAGGCTGAGCCATGCGTGTGGTGCTGCAGCGGGTGAAACGGGCCAGGGTTCTGGTGGGCGGACAGCAGCGGGCTGCCATCGGCACCGGAGTGATGCTGCTCGCGGGATTCAGCAATGAAGCGTCGGCTGATTTGCCCCAAAGCCGCGAATGGCGGAGGATCGTGACCAAGATTCCCGAGCTCCGGATATTTCCCGACGAAAACGGCCGCTCCAACCTGAGCCTGCGGGAGGTGGAGGGCGAGGCCCTGATCGTGCCCCAGTTTACACTTTTCGCGGACTGCCGCAAGGGGCGGCGTCCCTCCTTCGCGGGCTCCGCGGATCCGGCTGTTGCCCAGGCCCTGTTTAACGAGCTCGCGCGGAAGCTGGAGGAGCTGTGTCCCGGGCGCACGGCCCGGGGGATCTTCGGGGAGGAGATGGATGTGGATTTCGTGAACTGGGGGCCGGTGACCATCTGTCTGGATCGGCGGGACTTCCTTTAGACGAATACTGACAGGATTCACAGGATACCCGGGATATCCCCTAACCTTCGGAAAGGAGACCCTATGCAGATGCTCGACGTCACCACGAAGGACGGTGTGTGCATCTTCCATTACAG
>CAYFSD010000119.1:0-6074 GCA_964345705.1 uncultured Desulfohalobiaceae bacterium | reverse complement strand
CATGTGGCGGTGTTCGCCGGCTTCTCCTCCCGGGCCATCGCGGACCGCATCGATCTCACCACGCCCAAGGCGGCCCTGGTGCAGGATCAGGGCTCCCGGGCGGGCAAGCCGGTGTACCTCAAGCAGATGTTCGACAAGGGCGTGGCGACCTCGGAAAAGGGCGTGGAATCCGTGGCCGTGTTCATGCGGGGGCAGGACAGGCCGGAGATGACCAAGGGCCGGGATCTGGCCTGGGAGGAGTTCCTGAAGCAGGGCGAGAAGCAAAGCGGCGACTTCGAGGAGATGGAGGCCAACGAGTATCTCTTCATCCTGCCCACCTCGGGGACCACGAAGAAGCCCAAGCCCACTGTGCAGTGCCACGGCGGGTACCAGCTCTACATCTACTGCATGGCGGACTGGATCTACGGCCGCAAGACGGAGGATGTCTGGTTCTGCACCTCGGACATCGGCTGGATCGTGGGGCACAGCTACAACGTGTACGAGCCCCTGCTCTCCGGGTGCACCTCCATCCTCTACGAGGGGACCCCGAGCTATCCCAACCGGGATATGTGGTGGGACGTGATCGAGACGCACAAGGTGACCGGGGCCTGGTTTTCCCCCACCGCGGCGCGGGCTTTGTCCATGCTCGGGGTGGAAGAGGCCCGCAAGCACGACATCTCCTCAGTGGAACGGGTTTTCTGCGCCGGGGAGGTGCTCAACCCGCCGGTTTGGGAATGGCTGCAGAAGGAGGCCTTCCAGAACCGCATTCCGGTCATGGACCATATGTGGCAGACCGAGTCCTCCGCGCCCATGTTCGCCAATCCCTACGGCCTGGGGACCAAGCCCATCAAGCCCGGCTCGTCCTGCGTCCCGGTGCCCGGAATCATTCCCGAGGTGGTGGACGAGGTCACCGGACGGAACCTGCTCCCCGGGGAGAAGGGGACCATGGTGGTCCGCAGGCCCTGGCCGGGACAGACGCCCACTCTGTACGGCGATCTGGACCACTACAAGAGCGAATACTGGGAAAAGACCATGGGCTCGGCCGGGTCCTACTACTGCGGGGACGCGGCGAGCATGGACACGGACGGATACGTCTGGTTCACCGGCCGCTCCGACGAGGTGATCAAGATCTCCGATCACCGCATCGGGACCATCGAGGTGGAGAACGCCCTGGTCAAGCATCCCGCTGTGGGCGAGGCGGCTGTGGCCGGAGTGCCGGACGAGCTGCGGGGACAGGTCTGCGTGGGCTTCGTGGTCCTGCGCAGCGGATACGATCCCACTCCGGAGTTGGAGAAGGAGATCCTGAAGCACGTGCGGGAGGTTATGGGTCCGGTTGTGGTCTTCAGGGGAGTCGAATTCGTGGATATGCTCCCCAAGACCCGCAGCGGCAAGATCATGCGCCGTGTCCTCAAAAAGGCCTACAGCGGAGAGGAGCTGGGAGATCTGTCCACTATTGAGGAGGAGTCCTCTGTGGAGGAAGTCAAGGAAGCGGTCAAGCGTATGGAGAGAAAATAACCAACATACGGAAATGCTTCATTCCGTCTTATTGATGTCTTGTTCTCCATGAAGCAAAGTCTTTAGGAGAATTTCGGATAATTTTACGAAATTCTATTAGTTATCTGCGTCTAGTATTTGTTTTTCGAGAATTAGAGCAAGGCGGGGGTCTGTTGTGTAAATTCAGATCTCCGCCTTTTTTTGGAGTATCGATTTGATAATATATGTTGACATAGAAAACGCAATCTGTAAAATTTAAAAAAATAGAACTGTATAGAGAAGCAATGGACGGGAGTATGAGCGATATTCCGCAAAAACTGCAACGGCAGAGGAAGGATGTCTATGCCCAGGCCGAGCCCCACGCCTTCGGGCAGCGGCAGCCCGAGTTCACCGGCATGGGCCGCCTCACCGGCAACCAGTACGGCAGGCAGCGGGAAGTGGTGTGCGTGGAGGCCTGCCGCACGCCCTACGGCAGGCTCGGCGGCGGGCTCAAGCAATACGACGCTCCGGAGCTGGGCGCCCTGGCCATTCAGGAGGTTTTGAGGCGAATGCAGGGACGGGTCACTCCGGAGGACGTGGACTACGTGGCCATGGGGCAGGTGGTGACCGCGGGCTGCGGGCAGGTCCCCGGACGTCAGGCGGCCATTTTGGCGGGCCTCCCGGAGCATGTGCCGAGCATCACCGTGAACAAGGTCTGCTCCTCCGGGATCAAGACGGTGGACCTCGCGGTGCAGATGGTCCTGCTCGGACGGGCGGAGATCGCTATCGGCGGAGGGCAGGAGAGCATGAGCAACTGTCCCTACGCCCTGCCCCAGATGCGTTTCGGTCAGCGCATGGCCATGCCGGACGCCCAGGTCTTCGACCTCATGGTCCACGACGGGCTGTGGGATCCCTTCTACGACCGGCACATGGCCCTGCACGGCTCGGAGACAAGCGATGAGTTCGGCTTTACCAGGCAGGACAACGACGAATGGGCCCTTCGCTCGCAAATGGCCGCGGCGCGGGCCATGGAAGAGGGGCGCCTGGAGGGTGAGGTCTTCCCCGTGGAGATCACCTCCGGAAAGAAGACGGACGTTTTGTCCCGGGACGAGCAGCCCCGTTCGGAGACCACCCTGGAGGGTCTGGCCAAGCTGCCTCCGGTGTTCAACCACACCAGCCGGGTCACCGGGCAGGCCGGATCCATCACCGCGGGCAACGCGCCGGGGGTCAACGACGGCGGGGACGTGTGCCTGATCATGAGCCGGGCCAAGGCGGAGGAGATCGGAGCGAAGCCCCTGTTCCGGGTGATCGACTACGCGGAGGTCTCCCAGCAGACCAAGGATATCGCCACCGTGCCCGGCCTGGCCATCGCCAAGGTCCTGCAGCAGAACGGGATGGGCATCGACGAGGTGGACCTCATCGAGATCAACGAGGCCTTTTCCGCCGTGACCCTGATCAGCGCCCGCAGCATCCTGGGGCTCTCCCAGGAGCAGATGGAGGCCAAGGTGAACGTCAACGGCGGGGCCATCGCCTACGGGCATCCCATTGGCGCCACGGGAGCCCGCATCGTGATGACCCTGGCCTACGAGCTGAGGCGCCGCGGCGGGGGCATCGGCGTCTGCGGCATCTGTTCCGGGCTGGCCCAGGGGGACGCCATGCTGATCCAGGTTGACGGCTAGACGCCTTAGAGCCCCAAAAGACAGGAGGTTTATGCGTATGGCAATACAGAACATCATGGTCGTGGGAGCCGGGCAGATGGGCAGCGGCATCGCCCAGGTCGCGGCCCAGACGGGATACTCCGTGGTGCTCCACGATATAAACTATGAGCTTGTTCAAAAGGGCCTTGCCGGAATCCACAAGCAGCTGGACAAGGCCGTGGGCAAGGGCAAGATCGCCGAATCGGATCGCGATGCCGTCCTGGAGCGGATCCAGACCACCACGAGCCTGGAAGCGGTGAAGGATAGGGATCTTGTGGTCGAGGCGGTGGTGGAGAAAATGGAGGTCAAGGCCAAGGTCTTTTCCGAGCTGGATGAGAACGCACCGGAAGGGGCCATCCTGGCCACAAACACTTCCTCCCTGCCCATCACCCGCATCGGCGCGTCCACGAATCGGCCGGATCGAGTGATCGGGATGCACTTCATGAACCCGGTGCCGGTGATGAAGCTCGTGGAGGTCATCAACGGCCTGGCCACCGATCCCGAGGTGACCGCCACGGTCAAGGAGGTGGCGGAAAAGATGGGCAAGGTGCCCGTGGAATGCCGTGACGTCCCGGGCTTCGTTTCCAACCGGGTGCTCATGGTCATGATCAACGAGGCGATCTGGGAGCTCTACGAGGGCGTGGCCTCGGTGGAGGGCATCGACAGCATCATGAAGATGGGGATGAATCATCCCATGGGGCCACTGGCCCTGGCCGACCTCATCGGCCTGGACACCGTGCTGTCCATCATGAACGTGCTTCTGGAAGGGTACAACGATCCCAAGTACAGGCCCGCGCCGCTACTTCGGTCCTATGTGGACGCGGGCTGGCTGGGCCGCAAGAGCGGACGCGGATTCTACAGCTACGGCTAGTCCACGGAGCGCGTGCCGAGGCTGTATTCATTTCCGGAGGAATAAGCCGCCAAGGCGCTGAGAAGGCCAGGGACGATACCTGGGAAGAAGCGTTCCTTTGCCGCTTGCGGCACAGGGAACAAGGCCTAGCCTTTGCTGGCCCGCTGTTTTCTTTGGCGGCATTCGTGGCGCTCATGGCGCCTTGACGGTGAAAAGCAAACTTGAGGGATGCTATGTATTTTTCCAAGGAACTGTTGGACTCCAGTAGCAGCCTGAGAAAGAAATGGGAGGACGAGGTCAGGCGGGTGGTGGAGAAGAATGGAGAGCGGAACAAGCGCTTCACCACGATTTCCGACCATCCCATCAAGCGGACCTATGATCCCCTGGACATCCAGGACACGGATTTCGAGAAGGATATCAGCTATCCGGGCATGTTCCCCTACACCCGGGGGATCCACTCCACGGGGTACAGGGGCCGGCTCTGGACCTATCGCATGTTCTCCGGGATGGGCACGGCCAGGGATACCAACGAGCGCTGGCAGATGCTGCTCAAGCAGGGCCAGACCGGCCTGAGCACCGCTTTCGATTTCCCCACCCTCATGGGGTACGACACGGACGATCCCCACGCCGAGGGCGAATGCGGCCGCTGCGGCGTGGCCATCGACACCCTGGAGGACTTCAAGATCTTGGTGGATAATATCCCCCTGGACCAGGTGACCACCTCCATGACCATCAATCCCCCGGCCACGGTGATGTGGGCCATGTACTGCGCCTGCGCCCAGGAGCAGGGAGTGCCGCTGGAGAAAATCGGGGGCACCATCCAGAACGACATGCTCAAGGAGTTCATCGCCCAGAAGACCTTCATGCTGCCTCCGGAGCCCTCCATCAAGCTGATCAGCGACACCGTGGAGTTCGGGGCCAAGCATGTCCCCAAATGGAACACCATCAGCATCAGCGGGTATCACATCCGGGAGGCCGGCTCCACTGCCGCGCAGGAGCTCGCCTTCACCCTGCGCGACGGCATGGCCTACGTGGAGGACGTCATGGAGCGCAAGGGGATGCACCCCGACGAGTTCGCTCCCAGGCTGTCCTTCTTCTTCAACTCCCACATCGACTTCTTCGAGGAGATCGCCAAGATGCGCGCGGCGCGCCGCATCTGGGCCAGGGTCATGCGGGACCGCTATAAGGCGGAAGACCCGAGGTCCTGGTGGCTCCGCTTCCACACTCAGACCGCGGGCTGCTCCCTGACGGCGCAGCAGCCGTACAACAACGTGGTCCGCACGGCCACGGAAGCCCTGGCGGCCGTCCTGGGCGGGACCCAGTCCCTGCACACCAACTCCCTGGACGAGGTCTACTGCCTGCCCACGGACCACTCGGTGCAGATCGCCCTGCGCACGCAGCAGATCATCGGCGAGGAGACCGGAGTGGACAACACCGTGGATCCCCTGGGGGGCTCCTATTTCGTGGAGAAGCTGACCAATGAGATGGAGGAGGCCGCCTGGGAGTACATCGAGAAGATCGACGAGATGGGCGGTATGCTCGCGGCCATCGATCGGGGCTATCCCCAGATGGAGATCGCGGATGCGGCCTTTCGCTATCAGCACCATATCGAGTCCGGGGAGAAGACCCTGGTCGGGGTGAACAAGTACGTCACGGAGGAAGAGGAGGAGTGTCCCCTTCTGGACATCGATGAAAACGTGGAGCGCTCCCAGCTGGAGCGTCTGCAGGGGGTGCGCGGGAACCGCGAGGAGCGGGCGGTGAAGAAGTCCCTGGACGAGCTGCGCACTGCCTGCCGGAAGGGGGACAATGTCATGCCCCACTGCATCGAGGCGGTGCGGAATCTGGCCACGGAACAGGAAATCTGCGACGTCTATCGCGAGGTGTACGGGGAGTACCGGGATCCGGGGCTGTTCTAGGTTTGCGTTCTGCGTTCCGCGTTCCCCGTTCAGGGTTCCAGGTTCCGTGGCTTCCTTGATTGGAACGGAGATCTGCAACGGAGAATCTTGAGTTGTGAAATAGGAGACGGAGGCGAGCATGGCGCAGAAGAACTTGCGGGTCATGGTGGCCAAGCCTGG
>CAYFSD010000118.1:0-6075 GCA_964345705.1 uncultured Desulfohalobiaceae bacterium | reverse complement strand
GAGCGTACCTTCCATAATGAAGGACATTGGTCATTATTTCAAGCGCAAGGCGCGTTTTTTCGCTCCCGCTGCACCAAAAGGGAACGGCGCGCACAGCGCCCCGAGGCATGTATTTGCTCCAGCCAGCGCGTCGAAGCCTGTTGACCGGAACACCCGGAAAAGATAGTTTGTGGAAAATGGACCACACACGGCATGTGCCCCGGGTGTTTCCCGTTCCGTAACGCCAATCCCTGCGAATATTGCCATGAAGCGACAAAACGTATCCCAGGACACCGCTGTCCAGTTCTCCTACCTCACGGACAAGAAAAAGTCCCTCATCTACAGCGAGACCCTGGAGATCCTCCAGTACACCGGAGCCGAGATCCACCACGAGCAGGCCCGCAGCCTCCTCCAGGAGCAGGGGTGCTCGGTTCGGGACAAACGGGTCTACATCCCCTCCCAGCTGATCAAGCGGTGCCTGCAGACCGTTCCTCCGGTCACCACGATCCACCGCTGGGACCGCACCGGCCGGGTCCGCATCGAGCCGTACAAGAGCTACTTCGGCCCAGGCCCCACCTGCCCCAATTTCATCGACCCCTACAGCGGGGAAAGGGTGCGCTACAAGCGCCACAACGCGCGGCAGGTGGCCAGTGTGTGCGATGCGCTGCCGGAAATCGACTTCGTCATGTCCCTGGGCTCCATCGCCGATGTCACCGACGGCCTGGAGGAGGTCTACGAATTCGCGGAATTGATCCAGGAGACCAGCAAGCCCATCATTGCCTGGTGCTACTCCAAGAAGCACTGCCAGCTCCTGCACAGGATCGCGAGCGCGGTGGCGGGGGGAAAGGAGAATCTGCACCACCGGCCCAACTACTTCTTCTACAACGAGCCGCTCTCGCCGCTCATGGTGGACTACAACGCGGCGGACAAGCTCCTCTACTGCGCGCAGCACGGCATCCCCCAGATCTTTGCCCCGGCCAACACCAGCGGGGCCACGGTCCCTGCGACCCACGCGGCCCATCTGGTGGTGACCCTTGCCGAATCCCTGATCGGCGTGGTCCTGTCCCAGATCCGGCAGCCCGGATCCTGCATCATCATCGGCGGCACCCAGTCCATCCTGGACATGCGGCGCATGGTCTTCTCCTACGGCGCTCCGGAGCTGAGCATCCTGAGCCTGGGGCTCACCGAGCTGGCCGACTTTCTCGAGCTGCCCGTCTTCGTGGCCGGAGGCTGCAGCGACTCCAAGAAGTCGGATCCCCAGGCCGCGATCGAATCCACTTTTTCCCTGCACTCCGCCCTCTTGTCCGGAGCCAACCTCGTCCACGACGTGGGCTTTCTGGAATCCGGGATGACCGGCTCCCTGTTCCAGCTCGTGCAGGCGAACGAGGTGCTGGGCATGGGACGGCGGATCATCAACGGGGTTTCCGTGAAGGACGAGACCCTCGGCCTGGATGAGATCCACCGGGTCGGTCCTGGAGGCAGCCATTCCCAGAGCGAGTATTCCGGGAGAATGGCCCGTCGCCACTGGCGGCCCACGCTCATGGAGCGCCGCGAATACGAAGCCTGGAAGGCCGGAGGATCGAAGACGATGCGGGACAGGATCCGGGAGCACACCCTGGATATCCTGGAGAACCGCACCTCGAGGCGACAGGAGCTGTCCCACGAAGTCCGGGAAGAGATCCAGCAGGTGCTCAAGGAGGCCGAGGCGGAATGAGCCGGGCCCCGGAAAGGAGAGTGGAACAAGGCAAAGGAGCCGGAGCGGAGGGCCCATGCCCAAGGAATACATAGTTTCCGCGGTCGGAGGGAATCGCCCGGGCGTGGTCGCGGAGCTGACCAAGCACATCTACCTGACCGGGATCAACATCGAAAACTCCTGCATGACTCTGCTCTCGGAGTATTTCACCCTGATGCTCCACATAGACGTCCGGGAGGACGCGGCCCTGGATCAGCTGCGGGACAAGCTGCGGGCCCTGGAGCGGGAAACGGAAATCGCGACCAGCATCTTCACTGTTCCCGCCCCGGATAAGGAGAAGGTCCCGGAAGGCGGCATGCCCAGATACGCTCTCCGCGTCCGCGGCGAGGACCGATCCGGGATCATTCACAAGACCTCCCAGTTCCTGGCCCATCGGGGAGTGAACATCCTGCAGATGGACACGCGGGTGGAGGAGGATCCGATGGAGAAGACCTCCCGGTTCCGCATGTACACCCTCATCGAGATCCCCCCCGAGGTGGACGACGAGACGTTCCGCAACGAGCTGGAGACACTGGCCAACGAGCTTCAGGAATCCATCACCCTGACCAAACCCCCTTCAAGCCATTGAGCGCGCGTGCCTATGACCGGAAACGTCCGCATCACAGTCAATCCGCTGGACGAGATCGTCGAGAGCAAGCCCGGAGAGAGCCTGCGAGAGACCCTGCTGCGCCACGGGATCAATATCGAGGGCCCCTGCGGGGGACAGGGCATCTGCGGGCAATGCGGCGTCTGGGTGGAGAGCCCGGAGGATGTTCCCCCCACACCGCACAAGAAGATCTCCCGGGAACAGGAGGAGGCCGGTCTCAGGCTCTCCTGCAGGACCTATCCGCGGACGGACATGGCCATCCGTCTGCCCGAGGACTTCAGCAGGGACGCCCACAGGATCCGGGAGGCCCAGCACATCCTGGAGGGGGAGCGCATCAGCTGGGGCCGCGTGGCGAGCGCCGTCCATGTCTTCTGGGACGGAGAGACCTGGCGCATGCGCTACGACAGGGAGACGGAGGCCGCGGTCCTCTCCGGATGGCGCGAGGACATGGATCCCAAGGGCCTCGCTATCGATCTGGGCACCACCACCATGGTGGTGACCCTGATTTCGCTCACCTCGGGCGAGGAGCTGGCCACCGCCTCCAGCCTCAACCCCCAGAGCAGCTACGGGCACGACGTGATCTCCCGCATTCGCTATGCCTCCAACCAGGAAGGACTGGACCGGCTGCACAACACCGTGGCCAAGGGGCTGAACCAGCTCATACGGCAGGCCTGCTCCGACTCCGAGTCCGACCCCCGGGAAATCCTGGATGTGGTGATCGGCGGGAACACCACCATGCTCCAGCTCGCCGCTGGCATCGATCCCTCGCCGCTGGGCGTGGTTCCCTTCCGCGTGGATATCGCGGACAGCACGAGCTATCCGGCCAGTCAATTCAGCCTGGATATTCATCCCGCGGCCAAAACCTACATTCCCCCCATCATACACGCCTTCATCGGCACGGATGTCACGGCCGGCCTGCTCATGAGCGGGGATTTCTTCAACGACGAGAGCAAAATCCTCTACATCGACGTGGGGACCAACGGCGAGATCGCGGTGAATCACCGCGGCCGGAGGCTCGCCACCTCCTCCGCGGCGGGCCCCGCCTTCGAGGGCGGCACGCTGACCAGCGGCATGCGCGCCGCGCTTGGCGCCATCTCCAGCGTGACCACTGACGGCACCGACCTGGAGATCGCCACCCTGGGCGACGTCCCTGCCCGGGGGATCTGCGGCAGCGGCATCATCGATCTGCTCGCCTGCCTGCTCGATCTGGGAATAGTGGACGGGACGGGGAAGATGAAGACCGCCGAAGACTGTCCCCACCTGAGCTCGTCGCTTCGGGAGAAGCTGGAGCTGGTGGACGGTCACCCCGCTGTCAGGCTGGGGAAGAACGTCCTGTTCACCCAGGCGGACATCAGGGAAATCCAGCTGTCCAAGGGCGCCATCCGGGCCAGCATCGACACCCTGCTGGACGAGGCGGACCTCTCCGCGGAGGACATGGAACGGATCATCATCGCCGGAGGGTTCGGCTTTTACCTGAATTCGCGGAATCTGGAACGGATCGGGCTTATCCCGCCACATACCGGAGCCAAGGTGGACTTCGCGGGCAACACCAGCAGGAGCGGCTGCGTCTGGCTCCTGAACGACATCACCTATCGCCGCTACCTGGAGTCCAGTGTCGCGGGCATCAGCCACATCTCCACCGCCGAGCTCCCCAGCTTCATGGAGCGCTACGTCACCAGCATGGAATTCTCCTGATCGGGCGTTGTCGTCGCGAGTGCCAATGCCCTGATGGGCCGCTCGCTGCAGACAGGGAAAAATCGGGCTCCATGCCGCTCACTCCGCTCCGGATGAGCCGGAGGGCAAAAGGAACGGGAAACAACCATGCTCCCGGATGAGCAAACCCTCTCCGCGTGCCTGGAGCAGTATCTCCAGGCGAGGCTGCGGGAAATCCCCCGGGCCGAGGCCAAGTCGCGCGCCTCCGCCTCCAGAGAGCGAGTGAACCCGGACGGCGGCCGTCGACTGGAGAGCGCCGCGGAGGAGTCCCGCAAGCGGGCGGAGCGCTACCAGTACGCCGTGTGGCGGATCAAGGACAGGCTGTCCTACGGCTTTTTCGGGGCCTCCTCGGAAAGGCTGGCGGACGACTTCCTGACCCGCTTCGGCATCGAGACGGAAAAGGGCACCGAGGAGTACTACCGCATACTCCGCCGCGTGCTGCAGACGGAGATGGACTGCTATTCCATCCTCATCCGGCAGGAAGACGGGGATCCCGACTCGGTTCGGGAGTATTACCGCAGATTGTTGACCAAGCCCAAAAAGCCCGGCACCTCTTCCTGAGCTGACGGGTATCCGGTATCCGTTGTCTGGTATTGGTTATCTGGTATCTGGCTTCTAAGGTCGGTTATCGGTCAGGAGAACATGAGCCGCAGCAGATGAGGCCCGAACACGAGCGTTCCGATGACCGCCGCTGTTGCGGCGGAAACGAGCACGCCTCCCGCGGCCACGTCCTTGGCCCGGCCCACCAGGGGATGCCACTCCGGAACCGCGGCGTCGGCCAGGAACTCGATCGCCGTGTTAAACGCCTCTCCCGTCCACACCAGCCCCACGGCCAGCACGATCCAGAGCCACTCCGAGGCGGAAAGCGGAAGCAGGGCCCCCGTGCCCACGACCGCGACAGTCGCCGCGGCGTGAATGCGCGCGTTCTTCTGGGTCCTGGAGAGCACCGCCAGTCCGGCCAAGGCGTTGCGCAAGCCGATGCTGCCGGATTTTCCTACCCTCTGCTGCATGCCTTGTCTCCTTCGAAAGTGACGGATTGAACGGCGCGGGCCATGCGTTCCGGGGCGTCCTCGGGCACATAGTGGGAGGCCTCGGGGGTTTTCTCCAGGCGCGCTTGGGGGAAATGGCTCAGCCATCTCCTGATAGAGGCCCTGCGTCCGAAAATGGGATCCCGCATGCCCCAGACCAGATGCACGGGAACCCGAGCCAGCCTGTTCAATTGCATTTCGATCCCCCGCAGCCACTCCGAGGAGCGCCGCAAATGCCCCGCGAGCACCGGAATGCCCCGTCTGGCTTCGGAAGTGGCCATGGGCCGGCGGTAGGCCTGGAGAGCCGACCTGTTTCTTCGGCTTTTCCGGGCCATTCCCAGGGGCAGGACCAAGCGGCAGAACAGGTTGTGACGCTCATTGAGCCATCTTCCCGCAGGGCCGCCCATGAGCAGGGAAAAGGCGAAAGTGTCCCACAGGGGCGGCCAGCACCAGGTATTGGTCAGGACCAGCCCTTCCACCCGTTCCGGATGCTCCACCGCGAGGCGCAATCCGATGGGCCCGCCCCAGTCCTGGGCCACGAGAATGAAGCGCCCCACGTTGAGCTCCTCGAGGAGGAGCCGGACCCAAGCGGCGTGTTCCCGCGGCGTGTACCCATACCCCGGCGGCGGCCGGGAATACCCGAATCCGGGGAGGTCCGGGGCGATGCAGCGGAAATGCGGCCGCAGACGCTCGATCACCCCGCGGTAGAGGAAGGACCAGGTGGGATTGCCGTGGAGCAGGAGGACCGGGGTACCACGGCCCTGGTCCACGTAGTGCAGCCGCGCCCCCTCTCGGTGGAGCCAGCTCGGGGGGAAGGGCGAGTCAGGGATCCGATGCGCTGTGACAGGGACCGGATCCGATGAGGGCGAGGGATGTCCCACCGCGCGTCCCCTTGCTTGGCGAGCAGACAGGTTTTACAGGGCGATCAGGCGGCACTTCACCCGACAGTTATCGTATGTGACCTGCAGAATGGTTCCCTCGCAGAGGAACCCCTGCTCCAGGTGCTCCGCCACCTC
>CAYFSD010000117.1:0-6079 GCA_964345705.1 uncultured Desulfohalobiaceae bacterium | reverse complement strand
CCGGGGAAGCTCACCTTGTACTTGTTGGGCGGGATGAACTGCACCACCTTGCCCCGGCCGAAGATCCGGTGCTTGCAGTACCCGTTCGATCCCGCGGCAGAGGTCTCCTCCCGCTCCCGGGGCTGCTGCGCGGATGACCCCGAGCCGCCCGCGGCGACGGTGGAGCCCCCGGGGTTCAGCCCTGAGGTGAAGCTCTCCGTCATCTGCTGCAGGCTGTCCCGGTCCAGCTCCTGGAGGAAGGGGCTCGGCGTGGCCGGGGTGCTCGTGCCCTGGTTGCGGTAGTGAAGCGAATGGGGGGCGGAGAGGGCCAGATAGCGCCTGGCCCGGGTGCAGGCCACGTAGAACAGCCTGCGCTCCTCCTCCATGGCGTCCCCGTCCATGAGGGCGTGCTTGGAGGGAAAGCGCTCCTCTACCAGATCCAGGACGATCACCGCGGACCATTCCAGCCCCTTGGCGGAGTGGATGGTGGACAGGGTCAGCCGGTCCTGCAGGGGGTCCGCCTCCCCCATCTGCTCCGGCGGCTCCAGGCTCATGTCCGTGAGGAAGATGTCCAGGCCGCTGTAGGAGGAGGCCACCTGGTGCAGCTGCTCCAGGTCGCTCTGACGCTTGGGGAAGTCGTCCGGATAGGCCCGCTTCAGCTGGGGCTGGTAGTGCTCCAGCAGGCTCTCCAGGATGTTGTACGGGGTGTCCGGCTTGTCCCGGAACTCCTGCAGGAGGTCCAGGGTGTTCCGCAGGTCCTCGGTCTTGGCGCACTGCTTCTCCAGGAACTTTTTGTCCCCGTCCTGGACCGCGCGGTAGAGCTTTTCGCTGGTCTTGGGGCCCACGTTGGGGATGAGGGACATCACCCGCTGCCAGGCGGGCAGGTCTCCGGGATTCTGGATCAGCCGCAGGTGGGCCAGCACGTCCTTGATGTGGGCCGCCTCGGTGAACTTCATCCCCCCGAACTTCTGATAGGCAATCCCCGCCTTGTTCAGCTGCACCTCCAGGTGGTAGGTGTGGAATCCCGCCCGTGCCAGGACAGCCATGTCCTGATAGTCGAAGTCGCGCCCCAGCTCCAGGATCTTGTCCAGCACCACCTTTGCCTGGGTCATGTCGTTCAGGGGGGACAGGAGCAGGGGCGTGGGCCCGTCCTGGTCCTGGGAGTAGAGGCGCTTGTCGTACTTTTCCTTGGCCCCGGCCAGGATCTGGTTGCACAGGCCGAGGATGGGCTGGGTGGAGCGATAGTTCTGCTCCAGCTTGATCACCCGGCACTGGGGATAGTCCTCGGTGAAGCCCAGGATGTTGTTCACCGTGGCTCCGCGGAAGGAGTAGATGGACTGGGCGTCGTCGCCCACGGCCATGACGTTGCCCTCGTCCCCGGCGAGCAGGCGGACCAGCCGGCCCTGGACCAGATTGGTGTCCTGGAATTCGTCCACCATGATGTACTCGTGGCGGTAGCGCATGAACTCCCGGATCTCCTCGTTCTCCAGCAGCAGGCGTTCTAGGAGAAAGAGCAGGTCGTCGTAGTCCACCAGGGAATGGCTCGTCTTGTATTCCTGGTACAGGTCCGCCAGGCGCTGGATCTGGTCGCGGTACACCAGGAGGTGGCTTGCGTCCCGGGCCAGCACATCCTCCAGGGAGAGCTCTTTATTCCGGCTCTTGCTGATCAGGGAGTACACGGTCCCCTTCTTGGGGAAGCTCCGGTCCTTGCGGCCGATGTCGTTGGCCTCCTTGACCTGCTTCACGATCTCCTCGGAGTCCGGGCGGTCCAGAATGGTGAAGCGGTTGGAGAGGCCCAGGGCTCCGGCGTAGCGGCGCAGGGTGAGATTGGCGAAGGAGTGGAAGGTGCCTCCGGTCACTCCGTGCAGGCCGTGGCCCAGCAGATGGCTGGCCCGGGTGAGCATTTCCCGCGCGGCCTTGCGGGTGAAGGTGAGCAGCAGGATGGACTCCGGGTCCACGCCGAGCTCGGCCAGATGGGCCAGGCGGTAGACCACGGTGCGGGTCTTGCCGCTTCCCGCGCCGGCGATGACCAGGACCGGTCCCTGCAGGGTGGTGACCGCCTCCAGCTGGGAGGGATTGAGGTCGTTTTCCAGGTCGAGTTGCATATCGTCTTCAGCTGATGATCAGGTTTTGGGGACTGTGGAAAAAATTGAGCACTTCCTTTCCCGCTTGACGGACCGAAGAGACATCGGCTCCCGAGCTGTCGGCGAAGAAGGCGTCGTCCGCGGTGTGCGTGCCCGCGCGGCCGAAATGGCCGAAGACCTCGCCGCGGTTGAACTTGGCCTTGAGATCATATCCTCTGGCGGGGAGGCAGACCAGGTCCGGCATGTGGGGATAGGGACAATCCGGATAGAGCTCCTCGCCGGGGAAGATGGCCTCGAACACCGGCTCGCCGTTTTGGGTCAGGCCGGAGAGGGCGCTTTGGATCTCCCCGCGCAGCCTGTCAGCCTCCGCGGGAGAAAGGGCTCCCCTGGCGAAGCGATCGGCCCGGTGCATCACGATCCGTCCCGGGTCCAGGGCGATGGCCTTGCTCCCGGATCCGATGACCGAGGCGTCGGTCTCGTTTTCTGGCTCGCCCTGCAGATGGAGCAGCCCAGCCTCGCTCAGCCAGGCGTTGACGTCCACCTCGGTGGTGAGCTCGGTGAAGCCGTGGTCCGCCAGGGCCAGGAGGCGCTTGGGCTCCGGCAGGGCCTGGTACCGCTCCAGAAGGTCCTGGATCAGACGGTCCATGCGGCGCACCACCTCCAGGCAGTGTCCGTGCCAGGGGTCGCTTTCCTCGCGCAGGGCGGGGAAGAAGAAGTGGCCCAGGCGGTCCATCTCCGTGAGCACGAAAACGAAGACGTCGAAGGCCAGGTCCGGCCAGAAGAGCTCCAAGGCCCTTTCCCGGGACGCGAGTGTGGCGTGGAGCTCGTTGAAGAGATAGTCCGCTTCCAGGCGACCGTAGCGCGTGTCCGCCTCCAGCTTGTACCCTTCCGAGGCGAGCATGGTGCCCATGATTTTGGGGTGAACCGCTCCGGACAGGTCCGGGGCGGGGAAGCCGGAGACCAGGACGCCGTGCACGGACCAGGCGGGGTAGGTGCCAGGGAGATTGATGATCTTGCTAAAGCGGCCCTCGCGGCCCAGGACGTCGAAGACGCTCTCGGAGCGCACCTGGCTGGAATCGGTGAAATACAGGGTGTAGCGCCTGGGGTCCAGCTCGGTGAAGCCGAAGATGCCGTGGGCTTCCGGGCCAGAGGCGGTGTAGAAGGAGGTCCAGTTCACCGGGGAGAGCTCCGGCAGATCGGAGCGGATGGGGTGGCTGGCCTCCATCTCCAATAGGGCCTGGATGCCGGGCAGCTCGTACCGGGCCGTCAGCTCCCGGGCCAGGCTGTGTGGCAGGCCGTCCAGCCCGAGGACTATCATTCTGGGGCGTTTATGCGAAATCATTCGCGCAATGTAGCAGGAAAGGGCGCTATTGGCTAGGAGAAGGGGTGGTCCTTCGGACTGCCAGTGCGTCAGTGAGTCGGTCAATCGGTGTCTCAGTGAATAAATGACACACTGACCAATCGACTGACCGATACACAACACACCGATTCCTCGCCCATGGCCTCGCATCTCTGGCATGAGGCCGGACCGTGTGGTAGAAATGGATTATGCTGGAAGGAACTGTGCCGGAAGAGTCTGAAGGGTGGAAGGCCAAAGCATGAGGGACAGGGATGAACATCTACAAGGACATGACCGAGCTGGTGGGCAGAACCCCGATGGTCTATCTGAACCGGTTGAGCCGGGGCTGTCACGCCAATGTGGCCGCCAAGCTGGAATTCTACAATCCCTGCTCCTCGGTCAAGGACCGCATAGGGCTGGCCATGATCCAGGCCGCGGAGGACCAGGGCCTGCTTGGCCAGGGCAGCGTGATCATTGAGCCCACCAGCGGCAACACGGGCATCGCCCTGGCCTTTGTCTGTGCCGTGAAGGGGTACAGGCTCATTCTGGTCATGCCCGAGAACATGAGCCGGGAGCGCAGGGCCCTGTTTAAGGGGTTCGGGGCGGAGACGGTGCTTACTCCTGCCAAGGAGGGCATGAGCGGGGCGGTGGAAAAGGCGCGGGAGCTGCTGGAATCCACTCCCGGAGGTTTTATGCCCCAGCAGTTCACCAATCCGGCCAACCCGGCGGCGCACCGCGACACCACGGCCCGGGAGATCTGGGAGGACACCGACGGCCACGTGGACATCTTTGTTTGCGGAGTGGGCACCGGTGGCACGGCAACCGGTGTGGGTCAGGCCTTAAAGGAGAACAATCCGGATGTTCACGTGGTGGCGGTGGAGCCGTCCGGGTCTCCGGTTCTCTCCGGTGGCGACAAGGGGCCGCATGCCATCCAGGGCATTGGGGCGGGCTTCGTGCCCGAAGTGCTGGAGAGGCGGTTCCTGGACGAGATCGTCCGGGTCACCGATCAGGAAGCCCTGGATACGGCCAGGCGCTTGATCCAGGAGGAGGGGATCCTGTGCGGCATTTCCTCCGGGGCGATCGCCAAGGCGGCCCTGGACGTGGCCTCCAGGGAGGAAAACAGGGACAAGCTGGTGGCATTCATCGTCTGCGACACCGGGGAGCGCTACTTGAGCACCGCCCTGTTCCAGGAGGAGTGAATGCGGAGGGGACTGTCCACCAACAGAGCAGAGGTTTGCATGATGCAGCGCACGACGGAAGCGAGCACCGGAAGCCGGGAAGAGAGTCGGCAGAGGATTCTGGACCAGGTGGTCGGCGATCTGAGTCATCCGGATTCCTACCGGGAGGTGTATTACAGTTCCCCGCACGGCCAGCCCATGCCTTCCGTTCCGCTGCTGGCGGAGATGATGGAGTTGCTCAAGTCGGTGCTTTTTCCGGGTTATTTCGGGGAGTCCGAGATCACCCCGACCTCCATGCCCTACTACCTCGGGGCCAATGTGGACAGAGTGTACCGCATGCTGGGGGAGCAGATCCGCAGGGGCTATTGCTTCCTGTGCGACGGAAGCGATCAGCATGATTGCGAGGACTGCGAGGAGTTATCCTGGAACTTGGCGGGGCGTTTCATATCCTCCCTGCCCAGGCTGCGCTCCAGTCTGGCCACGGATGTCAAGGCAGCCTACAGGGGGGATCCGGCCGCCAAGACCCTGGGGGAGATCATTTTCTGCTATCCCAGCATCACGGCCCTGACCCATTACCGGATCGCCCATGAGCTCTACCACCTCGAAGTGGATCTCATACCTCGAATCATCACGGAAATGTCCCATGCCAGAACCGGAATCGATATCCATCCTGGAGCGCGAATCGGGGACCATTTCTTTATCGATCACGGCACCGGCACTGTCATCGGCGAAACCTGTATCATCGGAGACAATGTCCGTCTGTATCAGGGGGTGACACTTGGGGGCAAGCAAATCCCCATGGACGAGTCCGGGGAAGCGATCAGGGATATTCCGCGCCATCCCATTGTGGAGGACAATGTGGTCATTTATGCCGGGGCCTCCATCCTGGGCAGGGTGCGCATCGGCCACGATACCGTCATCGGGGGCAATGTGTGGATCACCGAGGATGTTCCCGCCGAGTCCAAGGTGGTTCAAACACGGTGACCATTCAGGGGCAGGAAGGGTGAATCGCAGAGTCGCGGAGAGCTTTTTCTGACCGCAGAGGCGCTTTTGCGATGGCCCCTCTTCCTGTAGCAGAGGTGCTGTAAAAGAACCTTGAATGCTTACCAGTGATCGCCCCTGGTCCACGGGAACCGTATTGACCCAGAAGGCGGGTTCGGGCTAAATTACCAGTGCTATGCCCGGGTGGCGGAATTTGGTAGACGTAAGAGACTTAAAATCTCTTGGGGTTCGTCCCCGTGCCGGTTCAAGTCCGGCCCCGGGCACCTGGCAGATAGGAGCTGCGAAAAGTCGCGGCTCCTTTTTTTATGACTATGGCCGCTACTGTCAGGACAACTGTCGAAAGACTGTCGGAGACGCTATAGTCCTCTATGGTTTTTGCTTAATTCCTATCTGTCGGGAGTTTTTAGACTAAACCCTGCCTGAACTCTCCTAATCCACTGTCGAGACTATCTGTCGGAGAGGAGCACAAAGGCTCATAGTTTACCAGTCGGCGAGGT
>CAYFSD010000116.1:4244-6109 GCA_964345705.1 uncultured Desulfohalobiaceae bacterium | reverse complement strand
CCCTGGCAGAAGGCCACGGAGTCCCCGCCGTGCCTTTCCCGGCAGCGATGCAGATTCTCCGCGATCCTGTCCAGGGCCGTGTCCCAGCTCGCGGCACGCCATTTGGCCCGGTCGCCATCGCCGGTATTGATCAGGGGCTGTCGCAGGCGATGGGGATGATTCAGCTTCTCCGGGGCGGCAAGGGCCTTGGAGCAGACATAGCCCCGGCTCAGACAGCCATCTGGATCGCCTCGGATTTCGCTGATGCGCTCCCCCTGAACCCCGACCCGGAGGGAGCATCCTCCGTGATCCATTCTGCCGCAGTGGGTGCGATACCAAGAGGTCATGGCTCCTGTTGCTCCTTCATCCTCGCGGTCCCCATGCTGAGGTGATTCAAAAACCCCATGCCGACAGAGCGATTCAAATGTGGTGAATAGTTGCGCGCAGGATATCTCTTATCAGCCTTCCGGTAAATGGACGGCGCAAGGATGTTGTCCTTATGGATATTCTGAATTATCATGGCACGGCCTGTGTATTCATGATCCACAATTCGAAGGGGGAATCCGGTACAAAGCAGTGACTCCGGAATCACGCGCCATGTACTATGTCCTCGCCTGCGGCGATTCCTTCAGCGGACGGGATTTTCCGGAAAGGGACCGCATCCGGGAGCGCCTCCGGGAAGATGTGGCCCGCACCGGCCTTTGCTTTGTGGAGCACTACTGGGTCTGGGACGGGACGGACAGGGCGCAGCTCCTGGTGGTTGCCACGCCCTCGGCCCAGGAGGCGGACCGGTTCCGAAAGTTTTTGGAGAAGCACGGCATCCGCGCCCGCATTATCGACGAGCTGCCCGCTGGCTGAGCCGAATGGCGGCCGCTCCGCGACGGCCCGGCCATGCGGCGCGAGGCCTCCGGGGCGGTAAATTCGAGGCCGCGGATGACGATAAGAGAGGTCCGGAGTCGCTATTGCGATCCATTCAGCCGGATTCGACGCGCAAGATCGGCGGTGAGGATTCCGCCTAGCGCCCCTGCCATGGCCTGCTCGCGGGCATGTGGCTCTTCCCCTCTCAACCGCGAATAAAGGACAAGGCACGGTCCTATGAACAAGCCTTACGCGGACGGCGAAACTTTTCGGAGCGGGAGTGCCGGAGCCGGTCCCGAGCTTACCCGGCAACAGCTCAAACAGCGGATCAGGGAGCTGGAGCGCGAACGGGACACCTATCGCTGGCGAGCCCTGGAGGCCTCGACGCGCGGCCAATACCTGGAATCCGCCCTGCACCAGACCCCTGCGGCGCTGGTGACCCTGGACTCCGCGCAGAGGGTGGTGGAATGGAATCTGGAGGCGCAGAAGCTCTTCGGATACTCCAGGAACGAGGCCCGGGGCAAGGATCTGGACGAGCTGATCAATGGTCCCGAAGCCCACGAGCACGCGCTCACCAAATCGCGCAAGCTCCTGTCCCGGCATACCATGAAGGCCGTGGAAACGGTGCGCTACAGAAAGGACGGCACACCGGTCCGGGTGGTCATCTCCAGCTCGCCCATCTCCCAGGACGGAACCCTGCGGGGAGTCGCCACGGTCTATACCGACATCACCGAGCAAAAGCGTTCCGAGGAGGCTTTGAAAAGACGGGAAAAGAGCTGCCGGGACTTCCTGAACAAGGCCCCGGTGGGTATGTGGCAGACGGAAACCGAGCGAAGACCCAGGTACATGAATCCGGAAATGGCCAAAATCCTCGGAGCCGCCTCGCCCAGGGAGGCCCTTGATCATTACCGGGACCTCGAATCCGACTTGTACGTGAACAAACAACGGCGCAGGGAGCTGATCGATATCCTTCGCCGGGACGGCGAGGTTCGGGACTTCGAGTTCCGGGCGCGGCGCATGGACGGCTC
>CAYFSD010000116.1:0-4144 GCA_964345705.1 uncultured Desulfohalobiaceae bacterium | reverse complement strand
GTGCAGGGCATCGTCTGCGCCGCATCGGACATCACCGGACGCAAGCAGCAGGAGGAAAGGCTCAAGGAGACGAGCTTCCACGATCCCTCCACCGGCCTGTACACCAGGGCCTTTTTCCAGGAGGAGATCCGCCGTTTGGGCACGGACCGTTTCTGCCCCCTGGGGATCATCGTCTGTCACATCGAGGGACTCGAATCCACGGACCAAGCCAGCGGGTATCGGGACAGCGGCGAGGACACCGCTCTCGCCGCTGCCGGCATCCTCAGGCGCTGCTTCCGGGCCAGCGATATCCTGGCCCGGATCGGCGAGGACGCCTTCGCCGTGCTGCTGCCCCACGTCAACGAGGATATTCTCTGTAAATGCAGGGACAGGATCGAGCGCGAGGTGGAGCGGCACCACCAGAACGAGGGTGCGGCGGCGATGTTCCTCTGGAGCGGCTCCTCCGTGACCTACGGCCCCCCGGTGGATGGTGTGGAGCTGTTCCGCCGCGCGGAGGAGAACGCCAGGAAGAAGCGGGTCGGAGAGAGCCTCAGTCCCGAGGTGGGCGAAGCCGACATGGAGCTGCTCGAAATTCAGCTGGCACGGGACCGAAAGGCCAAGTGCCAGGGAGAGCCGGAGAGCCTCCGGGACCACGTCCTTGCCCTGGGGGACGCCATGAACCTTTCCGGAACGAGGCGGGACAATCTGAGTCTTTTGGCCAGGTTCCGCGACCTGGGGCGCGTGGGCGTCCCGGATCGCATCCTGTACAAGCAGTGCGGTCTCGGCCGGGAGGAATTCCGGATCATGAAGCGGCACTGCGAGACCGGTCGCCGCATCGCCCTCTCCAGCTCCACGCTGGCCCCGATCGCGGAGCTCATCCTCAAGCACCACGAATGGTGGGACGGCCTGGGCTATCCCCTGAGCCTGAAGGGCAGGACCATCCCCCTGGAATGCCGAATTCTTTCGGTTGCCGAGGCCTTCGAGGCCCTGACCGCGAACCCCGACCAGGGGGCGGCCATGTCCCGCGACGAAGCGATCGCCGCGCTCCGCCGTTCATCCAGCACACTGCTCGACCCGGATCTCGTGGAAACCTTCGTCTCCGTCCTGGAGGAGATGTGAGGCGCCCCCGGAGAGCCGACAACACCGCTCGCCCGGCGCACTCGCCAACTCGTCACTGCGGGTGCGCCCGTCACCCGCATTCCGCCCCCTCATGCATCCGGCCTACTTGGTCGACTTGGTCCCTGTCGCGGTGAAGGCGCCCCGGTCCATGCCGAAGTATGTTCCCTTGTCCCGCCCGATGACCCGACCGCAGTCACCGCAGAGGAGCTCCCCCTCCTTGACCGCACACCCGTAGCTCCGGTGAATGCGCTCCTTGTGACAGCGCAGCACGCTGCCCTGCCCGATCTTATGGTATTTGAAGAGCTTCTGCTTGCACGCTGCGCACTTGATGGTCAGCATATGCCTTGGGGCGTTCCGGGTTCTGCGTTCCGGGTTCTGCGTTTCCCTTTCCGCATTGGTAACTAGTTTCCATCCGGAAAGCCCCCATTCCGGACGGAAACGAACTCTTCTCCACCCCAATGCCTCTGCATCCACGGGCACGGTTTTTTTGAATCAGCTGGCCTTCGGATCTAGAGCAAACCCGCGATGGGCTACAGGGTCTTCAGCTGGGGCGGCTTCTCGGCTTCCTCATCCCAGAAACCCAGATCGTAGACCCTGACCTTGCGGCTCCTGGGAAACTCCTTCTTGAGCATTTTCTTGAGCGTCTTCTTGACCTTGTCTCCCGGAACAGTCATTCTATCCTGATAGAATCCGTTCTCCAGAAAGAGGAAGCTGTCCTGATCCTGCTTGCGGATGATCACGCTGCGGTTGCGCTTGTAGGTCCGCAGATCCAGGGCATGGCCCACGGGGAGCTTGTCCAGCCTGGCCTGAATGGACGGGATGAGGGTGGATACGTCGAGCATGTTGGCGGAAAGAGGCGGTTCGAATGGAACGGATGTCGAATGTGCCGGAGGATAAGGCCGGTCAATTGTTCCGCCCTGCCGGCCAATTCCGAAAACAGTCAAACCAGGAGGCAATATGAGCCGAGACTACGGCACGGTCACCATGAAGGGCAATCCGGTCACCCTGGAGGGCAACCCGGTACAGGCCGGGGACAAAGCTCCGGACTTCGAGGTGGTGGACACCGATCTCAATCCGGCAACATTGGGGGACTATGCGGGCAAGGTCCTGATCCTGTCCTCCGTGCCCTCCCTGGACACTTCGGTCTGTGACATGGAGACGCGCCGCTTCAATCAGGAGGCCGCCAATCTGGGGGAGAACGTCACCATCCTGACCGTGAGCATGGATCTGCCCTTTGCCCAGAAGCGATGGTGCGGGGCGGCCGGCGTGGACCAGGTGATCACCCTGTCCGACCACCGCAAGGCCTCCTTCGGCCTGGCGCACGGCGTTTTGATCAGCGAGCTCCGGCTCCTGGCCAGGGCGGTCTTCCTCGTGGACACCAGCGGGGTGCTGCAGTACGTGCAGGTGGTTCCAGAGATCACGCAAGAGCCGGATTACGAGGAGATCCTGAAAACGGTGCGCGGGCTGGCTTGAGCACCACGGCTGCCGCACACGGAGCGAAGCTGCCTGCGGACCGAGAAAGGCATCGGGGAGCAGGGCAAGGAAGATCCCGTCACGACTCAGCGGATCTTCACCTGCCTCACTGCTCCTCGTCCCTGTTGTGTTCCTGCTTCTTCGCCCTTGCCGGGGCCTGCAGGTAGGCCCTGCTCCCGAAGAAGATGAGCACTGCTCCCAGAAACACCGAGCCCCACCCCACGCCGTCGCTCATAATGGAGCTCGCGCCATACGCGCCGATCAGCGCCCCGAGGAGCTGACACGCGATCGCCGTCCACCTGTTCATCGCACACCTCCTTGGACTCGGCAAAAAACGGGAGTGACCCGCCCTGTTTTCAGGGCCCGATGACAGGCAGCGCCGGACGTCGAGAGGCCCTATTGTTCCTCCCTTCTGCCACGCGGGCCTCGACGCGTCAATCAGGGCACGAGCATCACCGGAATACTGGTGTTCTGCATCACCCCCTTGATGGTGGAGCCGATGGCGTTGCCGCCCCAGAATCCCCGACCGGCTCCGAGGATGATCAGGTCGCACTCGCTCTCCTTGGCCTGGGCCAGGATGGCCCGATCGATGTGCTTGTCCACGGCGACCGTCTCCTCCCAGTCCAGGTCCATGCTCGCCTCCTCCAGGCCGAGCTCCCTGCGGTGCTCCTTCATCACCTTCTGCAGGATCTTGCCCGAGGTCATCTTCCCGATCAGGGCATCGCGCGCGTCCTGCTCGTGCCCCTGCTTGATGGCCTGCCATTTCTCGTCGCCCAGCATGGAGCTGAAATAGCCCTCGATGGCTCCGGGCACTTCCCTGGCGATGACGTGCAGCAGGACGATGCGGGCGTTGTGCTGCTTGGCCAGGGAAATGGTGGCCTCTAGGCCGTTCAGGCAGTTCTCGGACAGGTCTGTGGCGAAAAGGATCGCGTTCATGGGTTGAAACATATGACTCCTCCAATACAAGAATACAATTGCGGACTCCTCTCTCTCCCGAACAAAACAGGATCCACCGGATAACGGGTCAAAAAAAGGGCCTTTCGCCGGGACTGCCCGCACAAAAAGCCCTGCTATTCAGTCTGCCGAGACTGTTGGTGGATACAATGCGCCAAACAAAATGGGCTCCCTCCAACCAGCGCCAATCCCGGTGCATGCCCGGCCAGGTCGAGCCGCGCTATGCAACAGATCCAAGAAAGGCCTCCGCACAAGACCGATTTTCTGCATATCACTGGAAGAGGTAGAAATCAAACCCGCTCTCCCCCGGTTGCCGAAGGATTGTTCCCCTCCCGTCAGCTCCCGCAGGAGGAACTACCACCACCCCAATGCCTCAGCGTCCCTCGGCCCAGTTTTTTTGAATCAGCTGGCCTTCGGCTCTGTTCTTTGCCCGGCACTTTATACTGTCCAGGATCCGGGATCAGATGAGGAAAAACCAGGAGAATGCCGGACGGGGACCTATTCAGAGCTAGAGCTGAGGTGATTCAAGACCCTGGGCCGAGGGACGGTCAAGAATGTGCTGAATAGTTGCCCGAAATCTTCCCTCATTCAACAAATGATGGTATGATGGTAACTATTC
>CAYFSD010000115.1:0-6133 GCA_964345705.1 uncultured Desulfohalobiaceae bacterium | reverse complement strand
CAAACTCCGCGGTGTCGCTCACGGAATAGCGCATCATCTCGAAGCCGCCCTGGTAGAAGAGATCCACGATGAGCTTGAGCTCATGCAGGCACTCGAAATAGGCGATTTCGGGCTGGTACCCCGCCTCGACCAGGGTCTCGTACCCCTTGCGGACCAGCTCGGTCACCCCGCCGCAGAGCACGGCCTGCTCCCCGAAGAGATCCGTCTCCGTCTCCTCCGCGAAGGTGGTCCGGAGCACACCGGCCCGGGTGCAGCCCAAGCCCTTGGCGTAGGCCAGCCCCTTCTCCAGGGCCCGGCCGCTGGCGTCCTGATACACGGCCACCAGGGCGGGGACGCCCGCTCCGCGCTCGTATTCCCAGCGCACCAGGTGTCCCGGGGCCTTGGGGGCCACCATGATCACGTCCACGTCCTTGGGGGGAACGATCTGGTTGTAGTGGATATTGAACCCGTGGCTGAAGACGAGGGTCTTGTCCGGACCGAGATGGGGCTCGATTTCCTGGACATAGAGATCGGGCTGGATCTGATCCGGAACGAGGATCTGGATGAACGAGGCCTTCTTTGCGGCCTCGGCGGCGCTCACGGGCTCGAAGCCGTGCTCCACGGCCCGCTCGTGGTTCGCGCTTCCGGGCCTCTGGCCCACGTACACCGTCACCCCGGAATCACGAAGATTCTGAGCCTGTGCGTGCCCCTGGCTCCCGTATCCAACCACTGCGACCGCCTGATTGCTGAACAGGCCAAGATCCGCGTCCTGATCGTAGTAGACCTCCATTGCGTACCTCCTCGGTTTGTGTCGAAATGACATGTCGAACGTGGCGCTTTCCGCTCGCAAAAACGGCAAAGGCGCTTTGTGTCAAACAAAGCGCCTCTATAAAATCTGGGCAACGTTTCACCACACTCAATGCCTCAGCGTCCATGGACGGATCAATATGGTGAATAGCTGCAAATCCTTGAGCTCGGGCTCCCTCCGCGACTTTGCGAAACCCTATCTGTACGCCTCCTGCCGCAGGCTCCTGCGCATGGCCACGCTCCCGGTGCGGGCCACCTCCTTGATCCCGAAACGCTGCAGAAGGCTGAGCAGCGCGCTGATCTTGCCGGTGTCCCCTGTCGCTTCCAGGGTCATCTCGGTGTGGCTGACGTCGATCACCTTGCAGCGGAAGATGTCCACAATGCGCAGGATCTCCGCCCGATAGCTGTCCTGGGCGTTGACCTTGATCAGGACCATCTCCCGCTCTACGCACTCGGCGTAGTTCATGTCCACGACCTTGATCACGGTGACCAGCTTGCGCAGCTGCTTCACGATCTGCTCGATGATCTGCTCATCACCCTCGGTGACGATGGTCATCAGGGAAACGCCCCTTTCCAGGGTGGGGGCCACGTTCAGGGACTCGATATTGAACCCCCTGCCGCTGAACAATCCGGCCACCCGCGAAAGTACTCCCGGCTCGTCCTCCACCCAGACGGACAACGTGTGTCGCATACACCTTCCCTGATTCAGGATTCCTGGTTCGATTCGCTGCTTCCGATCCCGTTCGCGCGCGGTTTGCGAAGACCGGCCGTCTACACCAGAAGCATCTCGTTCAGCGGGGCCCCGGCCGGAACCATGGGGTAGACGTTCTCCTCCCTGGCCACAAGGACCTCCACGATGGCCGTTTTCGGAGAGGAGAGGGCCTCCCGGAGCACGTGGTCCAGCTCATCGGGGCGGGTGATCTTGTACCCCTCGGCTCCGTAGGCCTGGGCCAGCTTGACGAAGTCCGGGCTGAATTCCAGGCAGGTGGAACAGTAGTTCTTGTTGTAGAACAGATCCTGCCACTGCCGAACCATGCCCAGATAGGTGTTGTTCAGGATGATCACCTTGACCGGCAGATTGTAGCAGACCGCGGTGGCCAGCTCCTGGATGTTCATCTGGATGGAGCCGTCCCCGGCCACATCGATGACCAGCTTGTCCGGATAGGCCACCTGGGCCCCGATCGCCGCGGGGAACCCGTAGCCCATGGTGCCCAGCCCGCCGGAGGAGATCCAGGTACGGGGGTGATGGAAACGGTAGTGCTGCGCTGCCCACATCTGGTTCTGCCCCACCTCGGTGGTGATGATGGCCTCACCCTGGGTCAGCTCGTAGAGCTTTTCCACCACGGACTGAGGCTTCACCACTTCGCTGTCCTGCTTGTAGGTCAGCGGATGGGTGCGGGCCCATTCCCCGAGCTTGTCCCGCCAGGGCTGATACCGCTCCGCTTGCTCCGAAAAGTCGACCTTTTCCTCCAGCTCCTGCAGAAGGGCCTGCAGAGCCAGCCGGCAGTCGGAGACGATGGGCACGTCCACCGCGACATTCTTCCGGATGGAGGTGGGATCGATGTCGATGTGGATGATCCGGGCGTTGGGGGCGAAGGTATCCAGCTTCCCCGTGACCCGGTCGTCGAAGCGCACGCCCACGGAGACGAGCAGGTCGGCGTGATTCACGGCCATGTTGGCCGTATAGGTGCCGTGCATCCCCAGCATGCCCAGCCACAGGGGATCGTTCCCGGGGAAGGCGCCCAGCCCCATCATGGAGGTGGTCACCGGCAGCTGCAGCTCGCGGGCCAGACGGGTCAGCTCCTCGTGGGCTCCGGCAGCGACCACGCCGCCTCCGCCGAAAATCAGGGGTTGTCTGGCTTGCCGGATCTGCTCCACCGCCTTCTTGATCTGCTTGGTGTTGGGCTCCGTGTGAGGATTGTAGCTCCGGGTCCGAACATGCTTGGGATAATAGAACTCCATCTCCGCGTTCATCACGTCCTTGGGCAGATCCACCACAATGGGGCCCGGCCTGCCGGAACGCGCCAGATAGAAGGCCTCCTTGACCACCTTGGGCAGGTTCTCCAGCTCCTTCACCAGATAGTTGTGCTTGGTGCAGGGACGGCTGATCCCCACCATGTCCACTTCCTGAAAGGCGTCGTTCCCGATGAGCTGGGTGGGAACCTGTCCGGTGAACACCACGAGCGGGGTGGAATCCATGTACGCCGTGGCGATCCCGGTAATGGTGTTCGTGGCTCCGGGCCCGGAAGTGGCCAGGACCACGCCCACGCGTCCACTGGCCCGGGCGTACCCGTCCGCCGCATGGACCGCACCCTGCTCGTGGCGCACGAGATAGTGCTTGAAGGGATAATTCGGGAGCTCGTGATAGATGTCGATCACCGCGCCGCCGGGAAAGCCGAATATGGTTTCCACCCCTTCCTGCTGGAGGCATTCCAGGAGTACTTGGGCCCCCTTAAGCCTCATCGTGGACCTCCTGCTGGCGGTATTTCTCCAGAAGCTGCTGGATCTTGGTCTTCCCGGCCAGCTTGAGCTTCTTGATCTGCTTCAGCTCGGAGTCCTCCTGGGGAGTGAGGTTGGTCTTGCTCTCCAGCTTCTCCACCTGTTTTTCGTACTCCAGGTGCTGCTCCCACAGACGGCTGAGCTCACGGTCCTGCTTGCCGTACTTGGCGATGAGCTCCAATTCGTATTGTTCCATTCCCCTATCCTCCTTCCTGATGTCTATGGATTCTCAACGGGCTAGGCCTGCCCAATCCGGCTCGTGCTCAGTTGTCAGGAGTATACTCTTCTTCCTGGTCTTTTGTCCACTCTCCAGCCGGACCCGAGAGCGCTTGACCCCGAGCTGCCGCGCGAGAAAGGCCACGACCTCCTTGTTGGCCTTCCCCTCGGAGGGCGGGGCCTGGATCTTGAGCTTGAGCCTGCCCTCATGCAGGCCGCAGACGGCGTTCTCCTTGGCCCCGGGCTGCACCCAGAGGCTCAGTCGGAACTGGCCCTGCTCCACGAAGGTCACGTACTCGGGACGGGACATGCTCTCTCTCATCCACGCATTCCGCTATTGCCGCCGAGCTGATCGAGACTCACACAATGCAGTCTCTCGAAAGGACAATGCTACATCTGAAATCGCAACCACTGCATCCCCTGCATTAAGAACATCCTCAGGAACTCGATCCCCAGCAGGACCGCGATGGGAGAGAGATCGATCCCCCCGATGTTGGCGAAGGGGATCCATTGGCGGACCTTGTGGAACACGGGCTCGGTCAGATTGCGGATAACCCGCACAACAGGATTGAACGGATCGGGATTGACCCAGGAAAGGATAGCCGAGACAATAACCACATAAAAATAAAGTCTCAGAAGAGTCGTCAAAATCGTGACAAATGGCTGGAGAATAACTAACAAAAAATCCATTGATCCTGTCTCCTGCGCTTTTCGATGTCTATTTCCACTTCCGCGTCCTGCGATAAATCTCAGCAGCTTTCCTCAACAGCCTCGCTGACCTGACGATGATCCCGAATGTGGCGCACGGCGCTCAGGGCCTCGTTCCCAAAGGCCCAAAAGGGCACTCCCGCCGCAGCCGCGGTGCGGCGGTCCACCTCCGTATCCCCAATAAAGACCACCTTTTCCGGAGACAGCTCCCATGTGGAGAGGATCCAGTAGAGGCTTTCCGGGTGGGGCTTGGGATGGCGCACGGTCGCGGCCGTAACCACCGGCGCGAAGTATTTGCGCAGGCCGAAACGATCCAGGATCAGGCCCATGGTGTTGGTCCTGTTCGTATTGATGGCGCAGGGCACGCCCAGGGCGAGCAAGCGGTCCAGTCCCTCGATCAGCCCCGCCTGCGGCTCGATCCAGGGCAGGACCGAGGTATAGGAGACCCGCCTGGCGGCATGAAAGGCCCCCTCCAGCTCTGACTCGGGGACGATGCGCCGAATGGACTCGGTCACCGTCTGGCTGTGCACGTATTCCTCGTCCTCGGGATCCATGGGAGACAGGCCGAGCTCCTCCAGAATGAGATTGTAGAAGCGGATATTGGCCTGCCTGGAATCCACGAGCACCCCGTCGCAATCGAAAATGACCCCGCCGATGCCGCGCCCGAAGCCCGGCTTCGCCGATTGGCCGCGATCCCGCTCCCTTTGCTCCGCCATCTAGCTCCTCCCGAAAATCACGGTGTAGTTCCCGTCCAGCCAGGGCATGTCCGGCTCCGGTCGGCTTTTCAGGGAGAGACGCCACCCCGCGGTGACAGCCAGGTCACCCTTCACGCCCCGCTCCAGGGCAAAGCCCTTCAGTTCCTCGTACCCCGATGCCTCGGTCACGGGGACCGTTTCCACCCCGTTTTCCGCAAGGCTCGCCTGAATCGCCCCGTCATCGATGTACAGGATCCCGTCCTCGGGAAGAAAAAGCAGGAACCAGGGCATGAGGCCGGGCCAGCTGGAGCTGTCCGGACCCTTCAAAGCCCCGGACAGCTCCGTAAAGTCCAGGGGGTCGCCTCCCTTACCATCCTCCATGCCCAGGGACGTGCGCAACTCGTCCACCAGCTCGCTGTACTGCCGTTCTCCGCTGCGGGCCTCCAGGAGCTTCTCCTCCAGCATCCAGCTCAAGAGGAGCACCATCTGGCCCCTTTCCGTCCGCTGCCGCTCCGGGTCCTCCATGCGATCGCTTTTCCCCAGCCGCCTTTGCAGCTCATCGCTCAGGGAGGAGGAGGTTCCGCTGAAGAAATCCTCCAGCCCGGCGGCCCGAAGATATTCCAGCTCCTTGTGGTCCTGGAACCGTTCCCCGAAGCTCAGGGCCTCCTGCATGTAGCGCGAAGCGCTCCGCCTGTCCAGGGGCAAGCCCTCCGGGACAAAGAATTCCTGGGACTGGCGGTCGTCCCCCACCCCAGGATGGAGGAAGCGCACTCCGAGGCCAAAAGCCCGCGGAGCGCCCTCCGAATGCATCCAGGGAAAATAGATCATCTGCATGGCGAGCACCTTCCTTTCTCCACTTCCCCGTTTCAGAACCGAGAACGGGACGGATGTGTTGCACAAAGACGGGAAACGCGTTAGATAGATCGCATCCGGAAAGAGGACTGTCCGGACAAGGTTTGCCAGACAAAGCAAAGCCGTCCCGTTTCACGCGAGAAACGGGACGGAGATTCTTCCCAACCCGCATCCCCTGGAGGCCCTATGATCGGCGGAGGAATCGGCATCCCGGAACTGATGATCCTGCTCGTCATCGTTCTGATCATATTCGGCGCGAACAAGCTCCCGGAAATCGGGTCCGGCATGGGCCGGGCGATCAAGAATTTCAAGCGCGCCTCGGACGAGCCGGAGGAAATCGACGTAGCCACCCGCAACAGCGAAAAGAAGGAGAAGAA
>CAYFSD010000114.1:0-6140 GCA_964345705.1 uncultured Desulfohalobiaceae bacterium | reverse complement strand
GGCTGGCCCGGTACATCGGGCAGCAGCCCTTTGTCTACGCTGTGGAGATTCAGGGAACTGATTGAAACTGAATCCCAGGGTTTCCGGAATGTTTTTTGCTTGGCTTCAGGGAGCCCGAGATCCCGTGGGGCGGGCCCCTGGGGCAGGGCAGGTTCGGTGAATCGGCGAGATGGGAACAGAGGCGAACCGGTAAATCCCTCGCGGCCGGGGCATGGATTGCCCCGGAAGGGGCATGCGAGCATCACAGGAGGAATCTATGCGTCAGATATCGGTGACGGAGCATCTGCTCCTGCATCAGAAGCAGACCCCCATGGCCACTGGGCAGTTCACCAGGCTGCTCAACGAGCTCATCTTTTCCGCGAAGATCATCTCCCGCGAGGTGAACAAGGCGGGGCTCGCGGATATTCTGGGGGTAACCGGCGAGGAAAATACGACCGGGGACACGGTGCAGCGGCTGGACGAGTACGCCCATAGGATTCTGGTGCACCGCATGCAGCGCGCCGGAGTCCTCTGCGCCCTCGCCTCGGAGGAGCAGGCGGACATCATCCAGATCCCGGCCAAGTTCCCCAAGGGGGAGTACATCCTCCTTTTGGACCCCCTGGACGGCTCCTCCAACATCGACGCCAACGTGAGCATCGGGACCATCTTCTCCATCCACCGGGTTCAGACCAAGGACATCGAGCGGGACATGGACCTGGCCGACGTCCTGCAGAAGGGCACGGAGCAGGTCGCGGCAGGGTACTTCATCTATGGTTCCTCCACGGTGATGGTCTATACCGCGGGACGCGGGGTGCACGGGTTCACCCTGGACCCCAGCGTGGGGGAGTTCCTCCTCTCCTACTCCGACATTCAGACCCCGGAACAGGGCAGGATCTACTCCGTGAACGAGGCCTACTGGCACTACTGGGACAGCGTGACGCAGCGGGTGGTCTCCGCGTTCAAGGATCCCAACAGCGAGCTGGGCCGCTTATACAGCCTGCGCTACATCGGCTCCCTCGTGGCCGATTTCCACCGCAATCTGCTCTATGGGGGAATCTTCATGTATCCCACCGACTACCGGGATCCGAAAAACCCCAAGGGCAAGCTGCGGCTGCTCTTCGAGGCCGCTCCACTGGCCAAGGTGGCGGAGGAAGCGGGAGGAATGGCCACTGACGGCGTGAAGCGCATCCTGGATATGGAGCCCCGGGAGCTCCATGAGCGGACGCCTCTGTTCATCGGCTCCAGGACGGACGTGAGCAAGGTGAAGGAAATCTACGAGCAGGGCTCCTAGTAGTGATCTGCCTCGGCATCGAGACCTCCTGCGACGAGACCTCCCTGGCGCTCATCCGGGATGGCGAGCTTGCGGCCCAGAGCCTGCGCTCCCAGGAGGACCTGCACGCTATCTACGGCGGCGTGGTTCCGGAGATCGCCTCCAGGGAGCACCTGCGGGCCCTGCCCGGGCTGCTGGAGCAGGTCCTCGGCCAGGCTGGCATTTCGCTGGAGGAAGTGGATCTGATCGCCGTGACCAGGGGGCCGGGGCTCCTGGGGAGCCTGCTGGTCGGATTGGGGCTGGCCAAGGGATTGGTGCAGGGAAGCGGGGCCGCGCTTGTGGGAGTGGACCATCTCCAGGCCCACATGATGGCCCCGGAGCTTGAGCGCGGGATCGCCTACCCGGCGCTGGGGCTGCTCATATCGGGAGGGCATACCCGGCTGTACAGGCTCCGCTCCAACATGGACACCGAGATTCTGGGGCGCACCCTGGACGACGCCGTGGGCGAGGCCTTCGACAAGACGGCCAAGCTGCTGAACCTCCCCTATCCCGGGGGGAAATACATCGACCGGATCTCCGCTTGCGCCGAGCCGGACACCTCCCTGTTCCCCAGGCCCTATTTGGACAACAGCAATCTGGACTTCAGCTTCAGCGGGCTGAAGACGGCGGTGGCCAATCACCTTCGGGAGCATCCTCATCTCCGATTGCGTGAGATGGCCGAGAATCCGAATGCTGAGGAAATCGCCGCGGAGTCCCCGCAATTGGCCCGGGTGTGCGCCTCCTTCAGCTGGAGCGTGTGCCAGGGCCTCAGGGTGAAGCTGGAGCGCGCCCTGCGCCGCTCCCCGGAGACGGCTACCCTGGTTGCGGCGGGAGGGGTGGCGGCCAACTCCATGGTCCGCCGCGTTCTCGCGGATGTGGCCGAGAGATATGGAATCGAGCTGGTGGTCCCGGAGCGGGAGCTCTGTACGGACAATGCGGCCATGGTGGCCCACGCAGGGGCAGTGCTCTACGGCGAGGGGTGGTGTCACGACCTCGATCTGGAAGCCGTGCCCAGGGGACGGGCCATTCCCTGGGACTACCGCCGCAGGGCAGCGCTCTCGCAGCATTGAGGGCGGCAACGCGATGCGTCCTTCTTGACAGCCCATAGCTCGAGCATTAGATTTTGCATACTTCCTTCTTTGCACTGAGAGACAGAAGGTGTGGCGCAAGCGAGCCGGGGCTCAGCCGAGCCTCGGGGGACTCGCGGCAAAAATCCGTTGACGGAGATGCGGTTCGTCAGGGTCGGAGACAAAGGATTCAGAAAAGCTTCTGTTCGGAGGGCGGCGTCCGAGGCGGCTCTCTCCCGAGACGGAACAAAGATCGGATAAGGAGCAGGTTATGCCCAATGCAGTGACGGACAGCAATTTCGACGCCGAGGTTCTCAAGAGCGAAACAGCCGTTCTGGTGGATTTCTGGGCCCCGTGGTGCGGTCCGTGCCGGGCCATTTCCCCGGTGGTGGAGGAGCTGGAAGGGGAATACCCGGAGAAGGTGAAGTTCGTGAAGATGAACGTGGACGAGAATCCCGGCACGCCGAGCAAATACGGCATCCGGGCCATTCCCACTCTGATCCTGTTCAAGAACGGCGAGGTCGTGGATCAGGTGACCGGCGCGGTGTCCAAGAGCAACCTCAAGGAAATGATCGACTCCAAGGCCTAAATCCATGCAGACATACGACGTGCTCGTCATCGGAGGCGGCCCCGCGGGAATGACCGCGGCCCTGTACGCCCTGCGCGCGGGAGCGAACCTGGCCTGGGTGGAGAAGTTCGCGCCGGGCGGCCAGGTGCTGAATACCGAATGGATCGACAACTACATGGGGTATCCCCAGGGCGTCAGAGGCTTTGAGCTGGTGGACCAGATGGCCAAGCACCTGGAGGGATTCTCCTACGACAAATACATGGACGAGGTCCGTTCCCTGGAGCCGGCGTACGGCAAGAATGTGGTCCGCATGGCAGAAGCCACCATCCAGGCGACCTCGGTGGTCGTCTGTTCCGGAGCGGAATACAGGATGCTGGGAGTCCCCGGGGAACAGGAGCTTTCTGGCAGGGGGGTATCCTACTGCGCCCTGTGCGACGGCCAGTTCTTCCGGGATCAGGACGTTGCCTGTGTCGGAGGGGGCAATACCGCGCTGGAGGAGTCCCTCTATCTGGCTAAGCTGGCCCGAAAGGTCTACCTCATCCATCGGCGCGATCAGTTCCGCGGAGACAAGATCTACCAGGACAAGGTGATCGCGGAGCCCAATATCGAGATCCTCTACGACACGGTGGTGGATCGGATCCAGGGTGAACAGGGGGTCAACGGCCTCGAGGTGCACAACGTCAAGTCCGGGGAGCAAAAGCAGCTCGACGTGCAGGGGACGTTCATCTTCGTGGGGCTCACCCCCTTGGCCAGCTTTCTGCCCGAGGCGATCGAGCGGGACGAGGCCGGGTTCATCCTGACGGATACCGAGATGCGGACCAACCAGCCGGGTGTTTTTGCGGCCGGGGACATACGGTCCAAGATCTGCCGACAGATCACCACGGCTGTGGGCGACGGGGCCACGGCCGGATACGGGGCGTTTCTCTTCGCCGAAGAGGCGAGCCATGCCTAGAAGCATCTTCCGTCTTTTTCCTCTCCTGATCCTTTGCCTGCTCCTCAGCGGTTGCAGCGCGCTGAATCCCTTCTCCTCCAAGGGCCCGGAGACGGCCGAGGAGCTGCTTCGCGCCGGGGAGCAGGCCATGGAGGAGGGAAACTACGGCAGGGCAGCCAAGTATTATCAGCGGATCCAGGAAGATCACCCCTTCAGCCCGCAGACGCAGGAAGCGGAGCTCGGATTGGCTGACGCCCGCTTCGAGCAGGGCAAGTACTCCGTTGCTGAAAGCGCGTACAGGGGCTTCGAGTCATTGTACCCCGGTGATCCGAAGATCCCCTATGTCCTGTATCGGATCGGACAAGCCAATCTGCAGCAGCACAGCTCAATCGATCTGTCCCAAAGGGCGGTTCAGGAGGCGGAGGAAGCCTTCACCCGCTTGGCTCAGGCGTATCCCGACTCGGAATACGCCCCGCGAGCCGAGTCCCGCCTGCAGGAGTGCCGTCGGCTCCAGACGCATCACGAGGTCCATGTCGCAGACTTCTACATGCGCACTGGCAAATACCAGGCGGCCTGGCAGCGCTATCGCTACGTCCTGGACAGCTTTGAGGGTCTGGAGGAGGATGTTGCGGACTATGCCCGCGCAAGGTCCAGAGAGGCCTACTATCTGTCCCTGCGGCAGGCCTCGGAAGAGATCCGGGCCGCCAAGAGGGGCAGCTGGAGGCAATGGTTCCAGTGGCTCTGATCCGGCGTCAATCACCCACGGGTTGAGAGGCGCCATGCATGGCGATGGAAAACAGGGTTAGCTCCCTGAAGAACATTGCTCCGGCTGGTCAGAGATGCAGCATTTTGCCGAGGGACACAGATGTCCTGTTGCCCATGGCCCCGTGTCGTGACCTAGCGGCTTTCGATTTCCCCGTCATATCGTGGCTCACGGTCGTTCTTTTGTCTCACACCCGCCCCGTCATCACCAGCCTTGAAGGAAAATTGAAAGTCCTAGAGTATCCGGGATCAGAGATAGGCTATAAGCAGGGAGCGAGCACTCTACTATGTCGCGAAGTGGATCAAATGATAGATGCATTTCTTTCGGCATAGCAATATGCATAGGCACCATATGGAATACATGTGTGGAAAAAAGATATTGTGTTAAATTTTTTCTTTTCTGATCTTTATGAATAGATGTTGCTGCGTGGGGCAAGTTGCTGTCCGTATTTCTTAACCCCTGTGCATGTTTATTCTCGCCACAGCTTAAACACGGCAGAAGTCGAACCTCGGGAGCCCTTTTTTGGGAGAGTGCCCTATGGAGCAAATGGGATCGCTAGATCTTTTCAAAGAATTGAGACAGGTGAAGGTGGTGGTCTCCCAGGCTGGAAGTGTCAAGCTGACCCTGAACGGTTCAGCTATTGTGAAAAAAGAGCCCTATCTCGAATTGATCTTTCCGTCTGAAGCATGGCCGGAATTACAGAAGTTAGATCAAGGAAGCCAGCTCCTTCTCTGTCTCGAGACCGAAAAGTCCATCTATTTCCTGAATACGACAATTTCCATGGGGATTGGAGAAGACAGGCTGCTGGTCCACACTGATGATTTTGTTCAGGAACGACATAAGCGTTCGGCAGAAAGGGTTTCGGCAGAGAGAGTCGAGCTGAAGTATTGGTACGTAGATGAGCAGGGGAGAGCGACAAGTGAGGCGCACCAGGCACGGCCGCTGGATATCAGCAGCACGGGACTCCGCATTGAGCCGGATCAATTGCTTGAGCCACGCCAGATGCTCGGGTTGAAAATCATGATTCATGACCCGCTGCAGGTCTCAATGATTTGTAAGGCCCAAATTGTGCGCATGGCACTCAAGGCGGACAGCAGCGTGGAAGTTGCTGTGCACATTGAGGAAATCGATGAGCAGGACCGTCAGCGTTTAACCAATTTCTGCTATGGAGAAAACATGGATCCGGAAGCATCCTGACAGAGGGCTGTTTGGAGACCTTTTGACAGGGTGTGGCTCGTTTTGAAAAAATGTTACTGCTCAATCCTTGCTTGTTCTGAGCTTTCGCCGAGGTCTCACCTACTTCCGGATTCCATCCATACGGCAAATAAGTGGATCATCACGATTGCCAGCATGAGGTTAGTGCTGGCAACCGTTGGTTGTGTAGGTCGCTACACACTCTTGGGTGAGAATAAAGGCAACACATTTGTATAAAAGGGAAGGCGCTTTGGCCTCGAAAGAGCTTGGCAGATGGTAACTGTTCAGCACATTGATCCGACCACGGGCACGGGGTTTTTTGAATCAAC
>CAYFSD010000113.1:0-6149 GCA_964345705.1 uncultured Desulfohalobiaceae bacterium | reverse complement strand
CCGTTTGATGCATGAGCGGGCCAATCTCTTGCAACCGACATGCCCTTTTTGGGGGGCTCACCGGAACAAGCGCCATCTTGTCGCATTCACGCACCTCAATGACAACCCCTCAATTCGCTCCACATCAACCACCAAAGGACCTCCATCGGCAACACCACGTGTCTCCAGTCCCGCGCGATGAATCGCCGCCTCCCGTCCCTGGGCATTGCCCGCACAATAAAGGTGCTCCAATGCGACGCTAGCCCCAAACAGTGTCGCACTAGCGCACCGCAAGGAAGCCTGTTTTCATTCCAGGGCGGAAGAAAAGCCGGGAATCGCGAGAGGCAAAGAAGCTCCTTGGCCCGCATGTCCTTGGCCCGATCTTTGCACTAGCTCTGTCGAGGTGGATGCATGATCGTTGCCATATCCGTCTGGAATCAACGCATTGCCCCGGTTTTCGATGTGAGCAGGAACGCCCTGCTGTGCCTCACGCGGCACAATCGCTTCATCCGGGAATACCGGGAGCATCTCCCGGAGGAGAACCCAGTGGGCAAGATCCACAGGCTGATCGAGCTCGAAGCCGAGGTTCTCATCTGTGGAGCCATATCGAGAAATATTCTCGAATTGGCCGAGATGTACGAGATCATCACCTTTCCCTTCACCACCGGAAGCATTGAAGAGGTCAAAACGGCCTTCATGCAGGATCGCCTGGCGGAATCCGGGTTCGCCAGACCAGGATGCCGCAGGTGTCGCCGAAGGCGTTGTCAAAACGGCTGGCCCCAATCCGGAGCCAAGAAGACCTTTTCCGAGGAATGAGCCCTCCGGGCTCGCGAATGACTCGAACATGTTCCGAAAACCCATAGGAGTCGTCATGAAAGTCGCAATCAGCAGCACGGGAGAAACAGTCCAGCATCAACTGGATCCGCGCTTCGGCCGGGCTGCCGGATTCATCCTCCTTGATACGGACACCGGCCACTCCGAGTACATCGACAATCTGGGCAACCAGCAGGCGTCCAAGGGAGCCGGCATCCATGCGGCCCAGAACGTGGCCCGTGCCGGCGCGGAGGCTATCATCTCCGGCCATATCGGCCCCAAGGCCTATGCCGCTCTGGAATCCGGCAAGGTCCAAGTCTATCAGAGCGAGGTCAAGAGCATCCAAGAGGTGATCGAAGACTTCCGTCAGGGACGTCTCACCCAGGTGGACAGCCCGGACAGACCGGGACACTGGGAGGGATGAGCCTCGCTGCCCCCCTGTCACTTATTTTTTCCACAACAGCCCTCTGTGCAGCCCCTATTCCCGGGCGGACCAGGGCACAACCATGCATGAAAATGCCGCGCGGCGCTGCCACTGTTTCCGCCGCGCGGCAGAATCAGGCAATTCACTAGGTTCAACGCATTCTTATACCGTAAGGAGAAAGCGCCGTGCGCATCGCCATCGCCAGCGGCAAGGGCGGCACCGGAAAGACGACCGTCGCGGTCAACCTGGCTTGCTATCTACAGGGGCAGGGCCGCGAGGTCACTCTCGTGGACTGCGACGTGGAGGAGCCCAATTGCCACTATTTTCTCTCCCCGGAATGGGATTTCCAGCAGGCCCACGACGTCCCCGTGCCGCAGATCGATCACCAGGCCTGCCGAGGAGAGTCCTGTCTGCAGTGCGTCCGGGAGTGCCGTTTCAACGCGCTCATCTGGATGGTCAATCATGTCATGACCTTTCCCGAGCTCTGCCACGGATGCGGGCTCTGCAGCTATCTCTGCCCGGAAGGCGCCATCAGCGAAACAACTCGGGAAACCGGGACCATGCGCTGCGGAACGGCCCGGGGGATACGCCTCTGCAGCGGGAGCCTCAACGTCCGTGAAGCCATGGCCCCTCCGCTCATCAACCGGCTCAAGACGCTGGCTCCAGAGAGGGGAACCGTTATCCTGGACGCTCCCCCGGGCACTTCCTGTCCCGCTGTGGCAACGGTTCACGACGCGGACTATGTGATCCTCGTCGCGGAGCCGACGCCCTTCGGGCTCCACGACTTCAAGCTCTCCGTGGACGTGCTGAAGCAGATGGAGCTCCCCTTCGGACTGGTGATCAACCGTGACGGGATGGGAGACGACTCCCTGCTCCGCTACGCGGAAAAGGAAGGCATCACCGTCCTGGCCAGGCTGCCCCATTCCCGCGAAGCGGCCCGCGCCTATTCCACCGGCGGGATCCTGATCGAGGAGATGCCCGAATTCGCGGAGCAGTACCAAAACATGGCCGAAACCCTCCAAGCGGCACAAAAGGCTTAAAATCATGCAGGAAATCGTAGTTATCAGCGGCAAAGGGGGCACGGGGAAGACCTCCCTCGTGAGCGGCCTGGCTTCCCTGGGTCCGCGCAAGGTCCTGGCGGACTGCGATGTGGACGCGGCGGATCTGCACCTCATCATGCATCCCCGGGTCAAGAGGCGACAGGAGTTCATCAGCGGCGAGCTGGCCCGAATCGATCCGGACACATGCACCCAGTGCGGTCTCTGCCGGGAATACTGCCGCTTCGGCGCCATCGATGCGGCCTTCCGGGTCTGGGAGCAGGACTGCGAGGGATGCGCCCTGTGCCATCATGTCTGTCCCGTGGAAGCCATCAGCATGGAGCCGCGCTTCAACGGATACTGGTACGTCTCCGACACCCGGTTCGGGACCATGGTCCACGCCTCGCTCTTGCCTGGAGCGGAAAACTCCGGCAAGCTCGTGACCACGGTGCGCACCGAGGCGCGGGATATCGCCCAGCAGGAGGGCATCGAGCTCATCCTGACGGATGGATCCCCGGGGATCGGATGCCCGGTGATCGCCTCCCTGTCCCGGGCCAGCCTTGCCCTGATCGTGGCCGAGCCCACCCTCGCGGCAGTCAGTGATCTCAAGCGCGTTCAGGAGCTCACCGCCTATTTCGACATTCCCAGCGGAATCGTGCTCAACAAGGCGAATATCAACGAATCCCTGGGCGACGAGGTCGAGGCCTTCGCCAAGGAGAAGGGGCTGCCCCTTCTGGGCCGGATCCCCTATTCGGAAGCCATGACCCGGGCCCAGATCGAGGGACAGAGCATCACGGAATACGATCCGCAGGGCCTGGGCCAGTCCATCAATCGCATCTGGGACGGACTTCGGGAGTGGCTGGAGACCGAGGGGGCCCAAGCGTCCGAGGCCAGAAAGACCCCGACATCCGAGTAACGCACTCGAGCCACAGGGAAAACAACCAATCGAGGAGGACCCGAATATGAGTCAACAGGATCAAGCCTGCGGCGGATGCCAGGGCGAGAGCCAGTGCGGCGGCCAGCAGCAGGATCAGGACGCCAAGCTGCAGAAGAGCCTGCAGCGCATCAAGAACAAGATCGTCGTGCTCTCCGGAAAGGGGGGCGTGGGCAAGAGCAGCGTGGCCACGAATCTGGCCGTTGGTCTGGCCCGGCAGGGCAAGAAGGTGGGCCTGATGGACGTGGATGTCCACGGCCCGAGCATCCCCAGGCTGCTTCATCTGGATGACAGCAAGCCACCCGAGGCGGTTGAGGAGGGGCTCATCCCCATCAAATGGGGAGACAACCTGTCCGTGATCTCCCTGGGCTTCTTCCTGCCCCAGAAGAGCGACTCCGTCATCTGGCGCGGCCCGGTCAAGATGAAGCTCATCCAGCAATTCCTGGAGGACGTTGTCTGGGGCGACCTGGACTACTTGGTCATCGACTGTCCCCCTGGAACCGGGGACGAGCCGCTGTCCGTAATGCAGCTGCTGGGCACGGACGCCCAGGGCATCGTGGTGACCACGCCCCAGGACCTGGCCGTGGACGACGTCCGGCGCTCGGTCCACTTCTGCCAGCAGACGGGCAATCCCGTTCTGGGCCTGGTGGAAAACATGAGCGGTCTCAAGTGCCCGCACTGCGGGGAAATCGTGGAGGTCTTCGCCAGCGGCGGCGGCGAGCGGCTGGCCGGGGAGGCCGGAGTGCCCTTCCTGGGCCGGATCCCTCTGGATCCAGAGGTGGTGCGCAATGCGGACCAGGGCAGGGTCACCATGAGCGAGGACGCGGACACCCCCGCCACGGAGGCCTATCGGGAGATCGTCAGCAGGCTCCTGAAAGCAACGCCCTCCTCAGGCGAAACTCAAGAGGCGACCCAGGCGGCGTCTGCCGAAAAGCAGAATCCCGGCCCCGCCGGCGGCGGGCTGCGCATCGCCGTCCCCGTGGCACAAGGCCGCCTCTGCCAGCACTTTGGCCACTGCGAGCAGTTCGCAGTCGTGGACGCGGACCCGGAAAGCAAAACCATGCAGGATCCCGTCTATCTGACCCCGCCTCCGCACGAGCCGGGCGTGCTGCCCAAGTGGCTCGCGGAACAGGGCGTCCACGTGGTCCTCGCCGGCGGCATGGGCTCCCGGGCGATCAACCACTTCAGCGACGCGGGAGTCAAGGTGGTCACCGGCGTGGGGGTCATGTCCCCGGAGGAGCTGGTCCGGGGCTATCTGGAGGGAACGTTGACAGCCGGAGACAATGCCTGTACCCATTAAGGCACGATGCAAGGCTTGAACATAGGGCGTGAGCCGTATGATGCGAGCCTTGAGCGATGAATTGCAACAGCCGGATATCGGGTAGCGGACCCCTGCTTTCACCCCCCGGTATCCGATATCCGGCATCCCTTTTATCCATCCCTCCACTGCCCTCTGCTTTGCAAACCTCGAATCCGAGGAGTTGAAACCATGTCCGAATTTCTCTTCATCCTGGGACGGGAGGACAACGAATCAGCCACGCGCTGCTTCCAGTTCGCCAAGGTGGCCCACGAGAAGGGCCACACGGTGAACATCTTCTTCGTCGACGGCGGAGTGGCCTGGGCCGACCCAGACCGCGACCGCGGCCAAAGGACGACCACCGGAGACGCCCCCGGGGACTACCTGCCCTACCTGGTGGAGAACGAGGTGCCCATCGGCGTCTGAATCCCCTGCGCCAAGGCTCGTCAGGTGGACGAGTCCAGCTTCTCCAGCAACATGTACCTGGGCGGCGCCCCCTCCATCATCGACGTCGCGGAGAGCGCCCGCGTCTTTACCTTCTAGGAGTCGGCCATGGGACAAACCCGCATCACCGTGCTCTGCGAGAACACCGCCGGCGGGGTTATGGGCCTGCTCGGGGAGCACGGCTTCGCCGCTTTGGTGGAAAAGGACGGCCGGAGCCTCCTCTTCGATACGGGCCAGGGCCACACCCTGGCCCACAACATGCGCTATCTGGGCCTTCGCGGCCGCACCGTGGACGGGATCGCCCTCAGCCACGGCCATTTCGATCACACCGGCGGTCTGGCGGACGCCCTGCAGATGAACGGCGGCGCGACGATCACGGCCCATCCCGAGGTCCTCGGGGCCAAGTACAGCGGACGCAGAACCTCTGCGGGGGGCGAAGGGACCTACATCGGCATGCCCCATGCCAGATCCTTCCTGGAAGGGACCCTGGGGGCCCGCTTCCGTTTCATCCGGGATTTCCGGGAAATCCTGCCCGGCATCTGCTTCTCCGGCGAGGTGCCGCGGGTCACGGACTTCGAGTCACCGGATCCGGGAATGATGCTCCATACGGAAAGCGGCATGGAGCCGGACCCTCTTCTCGACGACGCCAGCCTGCTCATCGAGACGGAGAGCGGGCCAGTGGTTCTCCTGGGCTGCGCCCACGCCGGGACGGTGAACGTCCTGCGCCACTTTGAGGAACAAACCGGACACACGCGATTTCATGCGGTTATCGGCGGCACGCACCTCGGCTTCCTGAACAGCCCCGAGCAGCTGGACCAAACCATGCTGGCCCTGGAGGGCTACCATCTGGAGCACGTGGCTGTCTCCCACTGCACGGGCCAATATGCCGCAGCCGCCTTTCTGCATCGCTTCGGGAGCCGCTTCGCCTTCGCCGGCGCGGGATGGAGCGCGGTGTTCTGAGATCCCTTTTCCTTTCGCCTGCGCACGGCATTTCCGTTCTTTGCTTGGCCACAGCGCGCAAGAGCCGGAAAGAGCGACGCATGTTCCATCCCTTGCCGGAAATGCCGCCCATTCCCCTCCCTGGAGCCCAGCGAATGAAACTCGCAAGGCGCAGCCGCTGCGGCCTCCGGATGCTCGTGAGCATCGCCAGGGCTCAACAAGCCAAGGCAGGGAATAATCAGGATGACGCAGTGATGACCCCGTGCTATAATTGTACAAAAG
>CAYFSD010000112.1:0-6168 GCA_964345705.1 uncultured Desulfohalobiaceae bacterium | reverse complement strand
CCCGCATGGCTCCGCTGCAAAACGCACGATCCGGCCGGTAAGCTCCAGGGAGCTTGCTTCAACATCGAATTCTTCCGCCACACCCGGAAAAAGCTCGCTCCGGGAAAGGTCGCGCCGAAGGGCCTCAGAAAGCATGGTCCCGGGCTCGGCGACCCATCTGGCCCTCTCGGAGAAGCGCACCGTTTTGTTCTCGCCCAACAGCACCATGCGCCTCTGTCTGAAGGGCCGGTCCGCGGTGAAATCGCGGATCGCGACCCCCTCGGGGAACGAGGCCTCGCACTGCGCGGAGCCCGCCTCGTAGCTCAGGCGATAGAAGTCGGGCTCGGGAGGGGCCGCGCGGTCAAAGGGAGCGCATCCCGCAAGCAAAAGAACCGTGACTGCTGTGACCAGGGTGCGAAGGGTCATGATCACCTCCCGAAGGGATCCTTGTCCTTCTCCGGCTGGGTCAGTATCCGGCCCGGATCCCTCTCCAGGGTTCTGACCAGGGCCCGCATCTCGGACAGGACCCGATCCAGCTCCAGGATGCTTCGCTGCAAAAGGGCGGCTGTGGACTCAACGCGCAGGCCGGTGGCATTGGCCGTCTCCCGGATCCGGATCAGGGCGTCGTTGGTCTGGACGGGAATCTCCGCGAGCTCCTGCGGAGAAAGGGCCTCGACACGGCGCTCAAGAGAACCGAGGAGCTCCCTCGCGCTCTTCGCCGAACGCGTCAGCTCCCGCATGGCGCTTTGCCATTCCTCGCCCGGCTCGGCCCGGCTCAGATCCCGGGCCAGTCCGTCCAGCTCCGCGGAGAGGCTGTTCAGCCGCTGCAGGGTGGCGTTCATCTCCCCGGTTGCCAGCAGCTCATTCGTCCTCGCGGCCACCGTTCGCCACTCCCTGGTCAGGGCCTGCACATCCGCGGAGCGGAGCTGGCGGTACGCCTTCCGCAGACCCTGCGCCACCCGCTCCATTTGTCCTGGTATGGCGGGGACCAGGGAGCGCTCGGGCTCGATGCCCTCCGGCGGCTGAATGCGCTGGATCTCTGGATCCGCCCGGACCAGGGCCAGATAGCGCTCTCCGGTGATGCCCTTGAGCTTGATCTGTGCCGCGTGGCGCTTCGTGATACGGAAATCGGGCCGGATCTCCAGATCGAGCCGGATCAGCTCCCCGTCCCGGGCCAAACCGATCCCTGCCACCCGCCCCACTTCCAGGCCGCGGTAGCGGATCCTGGAGCCTGGGCTCAACCCCTCCACCGAGGAGTCGATATAGGTCACGTAGCTGCGCGTCTCTTGATAGAACTCCACCGCTCCGACCCAGAACAGGCCGGCCAGGATCAGGGCCAGGCTGAACAAAAGGAACAGCCCGATCTGGAAATGGCTTACCCTGGAGCTCATCGATTCTCCCGTTCGTTGGGGATTCGACGTTGGAAAAAGGACTGCACCCGGCTGTCCGAGGTGGTGTTCTTCAGGCTTTCCAGATCCCCGGAGGCGATGATTCCCTTGGCCTCCTTATCCAGCATGATGCAGCGCGTGGCGATGTTCTCCAGCGTGGGCACCACGTGGGTGACCACGCTAATGGTCACGTTGAGGTGATCCCGCATCTCGATGAGGAGCTCGTCGATCTCCATGGCCGTATTGGGATCCAGGCCGAAGGTCGGCTCATCGCAGAAAAGGATCCGCGGGTCGCGGGCCAGCCCCGCGGCCAGGCCCGCGCGTCGGGTCATCCCCCCGGACAGCTCGGCGGGCATCTGGTTCGCGCTTCCCTCGAGACGAACCAGCTCCAGCTTGAGCCGGACCATTTCCTGGATGATCTCTTCGGGGAGATCCGTGGACTCTCTGAGGGGAAAGGCGATGTTTTCCCCCACGCTGAGCCAGTCCAGGAGGGCCCCGGACTGGAAGAGCACGCCGATCTGCCGCCTGATGCGGCGCAGGGACTCCTCATCCCTGTCCGGCCCGATCTCTTCCCCCGCAACGACCATTCGGCCGCTGCGAATGGGCAGCAGGCCAATGAGGGCGTGAAACAGGGTGCTCTTGCCGCAGCCGCTGGAGCCCAGAATGGCAAAGATCTCCCCTTCGTACACGGAGAAGGAGACCCCCTCCAGAATGGTCGTCTCCCCGTAGCCGACGGTCAGATCCTCCACGCGTATGATTTCTCTGTCGTTCATACAGGGGATCACCATCCAAAGGCGTTGAACAGCACGGCGAAGACCGTATCCGCCAGGATGACCAGGATGATGCTCGCCACCGTGGCCCGCGTCGCGCGCACCCCGACGCTGTCCGCGCTGTAGCCGGTGCGCAGCCCCTGGAAACAGCCGGTCAGCCCGATGATCATGCCGAATGCCGAGCCCCGGATCAAGCCGGAGTAGATGGTGCTCGGGGCGAGCGTGCTTTGCACCTGGGCGATGTAGCTGGGGATGGGGAGATCCAGGACCACTCTGCTTGTGAGGAGCCCGCCCACGACCCCGGAGGCATCGGCAAGTATGATCAACAGGGGCGTGGCCACGGCCACGGCCAGAACGCGCGGCAGGACCAGGAAACCCGCGATGTCGAAGTTGAGCACGGAGAGCAGGTCGATCTCCTGCCTGAGCTTCATGGTCCCGATGTTCGCGGCGAAGGCCGCCCCGGAGCGCCCGGCGACGATGAGCGCCGTGAGCACTGGGGCCATGTGCCCGGCCACGGAACGGACCACCATGTCCGCGACGTAGATGTCCGCGCCGAAATCGCTGACCAGGGAAATGCCCTGAAAGACCACGATGAGCCCGGTCATGGCGTTGAGCACGCACACCAGGAGCACCGCGTTCACTCCCACTTCCTGCAGATGCTGCAGGAACTCCCGGCTGCGAAGCTCCGTCACGGGATGCCGGAGGCCTTTGGCTGCGGCCTTCGCGACCTGGCCGAAGAAGCGGACCAGATCATAGACCGGGACGAGCGCCAGCTCTCCGCGGCGGCCAAGCCGGGCTATCGGCCCCAGCCGGGTCTCTACCGTGCTCTCCTCGGTCCCGGGCTCGCGCCGCAGGAAACGCCGGAGGATCTCCGGATGGTTGCGGAGCTCGAAGGCAATCCCCTGTTCGGCGCAGCGCTGCGAAAGGCTGCGAAACAGGGCGATTCCCGAGGTGTCGATCCGGTCCACGCCCTGCAGATCGCAGATCAGCCTCGTGGGGAGCTCCCGCTGCAGGACCCGAAGGACCTCGGACCACAGACGCGCGCATCGCTCCCTGTCCACAGCGCCGTGGAAGGACAACACCGTTTCCCCGCCGTCGCCCTGGGCAGTTCGAATCGAGGTGTGCGTCTCCACGAGCCGGCCCCCTTGTGCTGCTTCCTCCCGCCCCGCGGACTCGGGTCGATGCCCGAGCAGCCCTCCTCCGCCGGGGCGCCGGGAAAAAAAACATCATTCTCACGCCTCGGCCGAATCGGGACAGCTTCGATCCGAGAGCTTGCGCTCCAGCCGGGGCAGGGGAATGACATCCCCGTCTCTGGCCGCCAGGATGTCGGGATGATGGGCTTTCGCCTCCTTGAAAAACGGAGACAGGGATTTGTAGCGCTGGGAATAGTGGACAAGGACCAGTTTGCCCGCCCCGGCCCTGGAGGCGAGCTGTGCGGCCTGGGCGGCGGTCAGGTGCCGATAGTCGCGAGCGAGCTCCGCCTCGCTGTCCAGGTAGGTCGCCTCGCTGAGCAGGAGCGTGGCGTCGCGGGCCAGTGTTTCCGCCCCCTGGCACAGACGGGTGTCCAGAAGACAGACAAAGCTCTGCCCCGGCTTGAAGGTGCTCACGTCCTCGAGGGCGAGGACGCCGTTCTCCGTCTGGATGCTCCCCTTTCGCTTGAGCTCGCCGATCCGCCTTCCGGAAACCTCCGGTGGCAGAAGCTCGGGATGGATGGTGCGGCCGGAGTGCTCCTGCACCCGGTAGCCGAAGGTCTGCGAGCCGTGGTCCAGCCGGGCCGCGCTGACAGCGAGGTCCTCCTCGGTGCAGACCGTTCCCTCGGCCTCCACGGGAATCGGCTTCAACTCCACCGCCTGGTAATAGGGCACGCAATGGAGCAGTCGATCCAGGTAGATGCGGCCCTTGGAGGGGTAATAGATCTCCACGGTGTGCTCCACCCGCTGCAGGGAGAGCCTCTGGATCACTCCGGAAAGACCCAGGCAGTGATCGCCGTGGAAATGGGAGATGAAAATCTTGGTGATATCCGAGGCGGACACCCCGGCCCGGACCATCTGGCGCTGCGTTCCCTCTCCGGGATCAAAGAGAAAGCCGTGTCGGTCCCAGCGCAGGAACAGCCCAACGTGGTTGCGCTCGCTGGTCGGGACCTGGGCCGCGGTGCCCAGCACGGTCAGCACGCGTGCCTGCATGGACGGTCGAACCCCGGATTCGTTTGACGGACTGGAGAATGTCCTCGAGGGACGGCGCGGCTTCTGGTGCCGAGCCGGTTCTTTCCGGCTTCCGGCACTGGCAACCGCACTCCGGGACTATAGGCAAAAGCGTTTCGCCTGTCCAGCCCGCGAAAAAAACGGGCCGCCCTCTGGCAAAGGCGGCCCGCGACGATCACCTCCTGAAGTAGACCCGGATCAGTCGACTTTGCTGAAGGCCTTGGGCCCCGCCCCGCATACCGGACATTTCTCCGGGGGCTCCTTTTCGCAGGTATATCCGCACACGGAACAGACATAATAGTCCGTTTCCTCGAGCTGACCCAGATTGTCCATGGCCTTCTGGTAAAGCCCCGCGTGGACCTTTTCCACCTCGTTGGCGTAGAGGAAGCCCTGCTCCGCCTTGCTCGCGCCCTCTTTCCGGGCGTCTTCGATCATCTGGGGATACATGCTCTTGAATTCATGCGTTTCTCCGTCCACGGCGTCCTTGAGGTTCTCCTGAGTTGATCCGATCCCGCCGGCCACCTTCAAGTGATGGTGGGCGTGCACCGTCTCGGCTGCCGCCGCGGCACGGAAGAGCTTAGCCACCTGGGGATAGCCCTCCTGATCCGCCTTCTTGGCATAGGCCAGGTACTTCCTGTTGGCCTGGGACTCGCCGGCAAAGGCGTCCATAAGATTCTTTTCCGTCTTGGACATAGGTTGCCTCCCTTGTGTTTTACATGGTTCACAGTTTTTTTTACGTTCGAACACCCACTCAAACGCGACAGGGAATGCCCCTGACAAATCCGATTCTAATGATAATAGAAATGATAATTTTTATCAATAAAATTTCACAATAAAATTTTCGACTCAGAGGAGGATTCCTACATTTTACTCCTCCAGCCGAAGATTGATGTTTTGTTCCTGGTTCTTGGCTGCCGCGTAGACGATGGTCCTGATGGATTGAATCAAGCGCCCCTGACGGCCGATGACCTTGCCCAGGTCGTCCCGGGCCACGCGGAGGTTGATGATCAGATTGTCCTCGTCCTCCTCTTCGGTCACCTCGATTTCTTCGGGATAATCAACCAGGGCCTTGGTAATCTGCTCCACGATTTCCCTCATTGTCGCTCCCTTCTCGCTTTCGCCTGGATTGAACCCCAACATGGATCCAGGATCCATGCGACCGCCAGGGGCAGTCTCCCCAGGATGCTCACACGGCTCCTTCCGGAGCCGACGCTTCGTCGTTTCGTGTCGCGATCATCCTGTACTGGGCGTTGAGCCAGTTCCTTTTCAGGGTTCGATCCCGGATGACCGCAAGCCCGTTGCGCTCCAGCAATCGGAAAAAGTCGTCCTCGTACACCGCTTCCCCGAAGTCGACGCTGGTGATGTACTTCAGCTTGGGCTTGATCCAGTCCAGCAGCCTCGACTTGTCCCGGAACATGGTCTGGAAAAAGACGATTTCCCCCTCGGGTCCCAGCCACTGCTTGACGCGCTCGAGGATCCGCTCCTGAGCGGACAGGAGCATGAAGCTCATACTGAACAACACATAGTCGAACGCCTCTCCCGGTTCGGGACGATACTCCTCCACCGGGCAGAGATGGGCCTCCACGTGATCCTGCAGCCCGTAGCGCCGGATGAGCTCCCGGGTGTGCTCGATATAGCGCTCATTGACGTCCAGGCCGGTGATCCGGAGCCCCTTCCTCTTGATGAGCTCGTGATGATTTTCCAGCATCAGGCCGTTGCCGATGCCCACATCCAACACCGCGGCCCCGTTGCTGAAGTAATCCAGGCAATTGCGGTAGCAAAGCTCAGTAACGTCACCCAAAATCAGCTTGTAGAGAAAATTGAACATGA
>CAYFSD010000111.1:0-6199 GCA_964345705.1 uncultured Desulfohalobiaceae bacterium | reverse complement strand
GCGTCGGCTCCCCAGCGGCCATGATGGCCAGGAAGCTGATGCCCGGGATCAGGGTCACCCTTGTCAGGGAGGAGGAGACCTTCATCGTCAGATGAGCCCTGCCCCATGTGGTGGCCGGTCAGGCCGCCGGAGAGTCCATTGTCAATCCGGACCAAATGTTCGCGGACAACGGGATCGAGCTGATCAAGGCCCGGGCGCGGGAGGTCGATCCCTCCAGAAAGCTCGTCATCCTGTCCGACGGGAGCGAAGTGGCCTATGACAAGCTCGTGCTGGCCATGGGCTCCAAGGCAGTGATTCCGCCCATACCGGGAAACGATCTTCCCGAGGTATTCACCCTGAGAACGCTCGAGGACGCGGAGAAGATCCGGAAATTCCTCACCGAAAAGCGCCCGGGCAAGATGGTCCTGGTCGGGTCCGGCTTCATCAGCCTGGAGACCGCCGCCCTGCTCCTGGAATCGGATTTCGGGGACTGCGAGATCGAGGTCATCGAGTACCTGGACGAGCCGCTGCCGCTCATGCTGGACAGCGAGCTAGGGGCGAAAATCCGGGAGCATCTCCAGGAGAAGGGGATCTCCATGCGCATGGGACAAAAGGTGGAGCGGATCCTCGGGGACAAGGGGAAGGTGACCGGTGTGCAGCTCTCCACCGGGGAAGAGGTGGACGCGGATGCGGTCTTCCTGAACGTTGGCGCCAGGCCCGACCTGGAGCTGGCGGAAAACGCGGGGCTGGAAATGGGCCGCTTCGGGGTGGAGGTCAACCGCCATCTGGAGACCTCGGACCCGAACATCCTGGCCGGCGGGGACTGCGTGAACAACCTCCACTTCATCACCGGAAAGCCCACCCCGATCCAGCTGCGGGGGCCGGCGGTGATCCAGGGCCGCTACATCGCCAAGAGGCTGGCCGGGTACGATTTTCCCTTCCCCGGCCTTCTGGGCAACAGCACGGTCAAGCTCGCGGACAAGTTCGCCGCGGCCACGGGTCTGACCGAGGCGGCCGCGGAACAGGAGGGCTTCGATCCGGTCTGCGCCACGGTGCAGTCGCGCAGCAAGCACGGCATGATCCCTGGAGCGCAGGCGTGGATGATCAAGCTCGTCTTCGACAAGGGCTCCGGAAGGCTCCTGGGCGGGCAGATCCTGAGCGACAGCGAATCCGCGGTCAAGGAGATCGACACGGTGAACGCCCTGATCCTGGGAGAGAAGACGGCAGCGGATCTGACCACCCTGATGTGCGCCGGCAATCCCGACTGCTCCTCGGAGCCGAGCCTGGAGCCCATCAGCCTGGCCGCCGAGCGGGCACTGCCACAGACCGGCCCGCCCGCTAGGGGATCGAGGGCCCCGTGACCTCCCTCCTCTCCATGGGGGCAAGTTGACAGGATTTACGGGATGAGGAGGATATCGTCTTTTTTTCTGAAAAATCAGGGGCATCCTGTAAATCCTGTCCACATTCTTCCTCTTAAAGGTTGAACATTGAACTCAGGACAAAATCACCCTGGCTCCGCGATTGACAGGCGTCATCACAGAAGAGATGATGAATAAGAATGGAGGAGCGCGAGCGGAAAGCCGCTGCGCGGGCGGCAGCAAGGCAAACAAGGGGGAAGGACGCATGAGCTGGATCTATGTGAACCGCTTTTACAAGACGGACAGCACCGAGCCGGAGGTCAGGCAGACAGTGGACAAGGTCACCAGGCACTGGCGCAACGTGGCCCTGGATCTGGGCTACGATCCGGAACGAAATGTCCAGGTGGAGGAGGGGGAAAAGCTCTTCGTCGTGGCCATCAGCGAGGAGCTGGACAGCACCATGCGTACGGAGCCCGGGGACTGGTGGTGACAAACCGGCTCATTCGCGGCGGTCCCGGCCCTATTCAGTCCGTTCCACCCAATGAGCTGCCCCCTCCGCGGCCCGCCAGGCACTGGCCAGGCACAGACCCGCCCCGCACTTGAAGCGCATCCAGTCCGCGTGGGCCAGAAGGGAACCGACCGCGAAGAGCCCTTGATGGACCACCCGCCCTGTCTCGTCCACCGGACGGAACCCGGCGTCGGTTTCGATGCCCGCCGCATCGAGCCCATGGCCCCGCGGATGGAAGAGATCCACATTGTGCCAGGCTTCCCGCGTTTCCGGCTGGGCTACCGGCAACCCGAACAGGGGCTCGCGGACTCCCTTCCGCTCCCCTTGCAGCCCGCGGCCCAGAAAGCGGCCGCTGGCGAGAACCACCGAGGGCGCGTGAAGCATGCGCTCCGTCTCTCCCGCGCCCACTTCGAGCCGGAAGTCGTGCTCGCCGCGCACCGTGGCCCGCAGCACACGACCGGGGGCCAGAAACCTGACCGCGCTGCCCCGGCTGAAGTAGTCGCGCAGGGCCTCCCGGATGCGTGTCCCCGGAACAGAATTGGGAAGGAAGGGGATCTCGAACACCGGGGAGCCAAGCATCTCCTCGAGCCTCCCCCTAATCCGATCCGGACGGTGCACTCCCAGAACCGCGGGCAGCCCCACCGGCTCCTTGGGCTGCAGACGGCTCGAGACGCTTTCGGCCAGCTCCGCGAGGACCCTTTCGTTCTCCAGGCTCCGCGCGAGGGGCAGGGGGCGAGTCTCGCGCCCTGCCCACCGATCCGGGCAGGGCAGACGATCGCTGCGCGCAGAGGACCAGCTCCTGCCCAGGGCCGCGATCATCCCCTGGGCGTCGAAGTCCTTCATCCCCTGAAAATCCAGCACCAGGCACGGGGAGTTGGCGGCCCAGGCCTCCACCCCGGGCCAGACGGTGGCCGGGACCCTGTACGTGGGACGGACCGTGCCCAGCTGGGTGGGCACCAGGGTGTTGCCTTCCCCGTGGCCGGTGTAGGCCACTGCCTGCTCCGCCAAAACGTCGCGGAAACGGCTCAAGGCCCGTGACGCGGCATCGACGCCCGCCGCGCCGAGCGGATGACGGGGATAACGCGCCTTCAGCTCCTCCAGGGCCCGCCAGGGATCCTCGCGGGGATCCTCTCCCGGAAAAGCGCCCAATACGTCCATCAGCCCGCTGCTGAAGTCGGTCGCCCCGGACTCCCCGACGAGCGCGACGGAAAGCCCCCTGTCCGCGGCGAACAGGGCCGCCGCCAGGCCGGCCAGGCCGCTGCCGATCACCGCGACGTCCGCATAGACGCTGTGCTCCGGCATCATTCTTCGCCTCGGTTGCAGGGCGTTTCCAGACCGAAGAATCCGCTGTGCAGGGCCTGCATGAGCTCGGCCTGGGCCAGCTGCGTCCCCCAGAGCACGGGGCGCAGGCCCTTCCAGCGCTCCTGCAGGAACTCCCTGATCGCGGGGACCGGCTCCCGCTGCCTCCGCTTCCCGAAAACGTACCCGGGCGCCCGGATGCTGCAGAAAGTGCCCTGACAGGGCCCCTTCCCCATCCGGCTCCTGAGCCTCAGGACGCCGAGATCCGGCTCGCGCCCCTGCCGGCGAAGGGTTTGCCCCAGATCCGCAAGCCCGCTCCCGGGCACCATTTCGCACTCGCAGACCAAGGGATCGACCGCCTCCCCGGAACGCGGGCTCCCTTCCACAGCATCCCGATGCCCCAGCCACTTCCCGCCCTCCGAGGACGGGAGGGGCTCCAGATGGGTCCGGCACGCCGCATTCACCTTCAGCAGCTCGCAGACCCTGTCCGCGCATTTCTCGGCCATGAGGCGGTAGGTGGTGAGCTTGCCCCCGGTCAGGGACAGGAAGTTGGCCATCCCCTCCTCGCCATGGTCCAGCAGGGCGAACCCCCTGCCCGCGGACCGCCCGGACGCTGTCGGATCATTTCCGGCGTATACGGGCCGCACCCCGGCATAGGCCCGGATGTATCTGGCCCCTTCCAGATGGGGCAGCATGGGGGCGCCCTCCCGCAGGAGCCGATCCACTTCGCCAACAGTGGGGGCTATGGGGGCCAGGTCCGGCAGGGGCACGGAGGTGGTGCCCAGGATGGAGACATGCCCCCCGGGAACCAGGATATCCCCGTCCGCGGGATGGCGCAGCCGATTGACCACCCTCCGGGTCATCCGGGAGGCGGTCACGGCCATGGTGCCCTTGGCGGGCGCCATATCCAGGGCCGCGCCCGCCAGGGCGGCCACCCGCCCGGCCCACGGTCCGGCGGCGTTGACCACGACACCGGGCTCCGCGAAGCAATATTCCCCCTTGAAGTGGTCGTAGAGCCGGACCCCGGAGATGCCCCGCTCCTGCAGCTCAAAGCCCACCACCTCCGTCCCGGGCCGGAACGCGGCCCCCAGCTCCACGGCCTGGGCCAGGGTGTCCAGGGTGAGCCGAAAGGGCTCCACCGAGCCGTCCGGGACAAGATAGGCGGCCTGGGTCCTGTCCGAAAGCGCGGGCTCCAGCTCGCGGGCCTTTCCCGGGCTCACCTCTTGCGTCTCGATGCCGCAGGCGGAGCAGAGAGCGGGGAAGTCGGCCACGTACCCCTCCTCATCGCCCTCCACCGCGACGAAGATCCCGCCCGTGTCCTCGATACAGTGCGGGGCCAGCCGCTTGAGCAGAGCGGACTCCCGGCGGCACTCCCGGGCGGACTCGGGATCCGCCGCCGCGTACCTGGCCCCGCTGTGCAGCAGCCCGTGGTTGCTCCCGGAGGCGCCGGAATCGAGATCCCCCTTGTCCACAACCGTGGCGGGGATTCCGCGAAGCGCCAGGTCGCGGGCCAGCCCGCAGCCAGTGATTCCCGCACCGATGATGAGCACCTGTGTCTGCATGCTCTTTGCCCCCAGCGATTGCGTTGCAACATGCCGGGAAGACGCGATTCCCCTTTGACAAACCGGGCCGAGCGGACGTATGGGACCTGCATCGGCCCCCTTTTCGAGGAAGAGGCCTGGAACACGGACCGTCTGCCACAAGGGAGCGGCGCTATGCTGGACTCGTTCTTCAAGCTCCGGGAAAGCGGCACGGATGTCAGAACGGAGGTCACCGCCGGCCTGACCACATTCATGACCATGGCCTACATCATCTTCGTCAATCCCGCCATCCTGTCCAAGACGGGCATGGACTTCGAGGCGGTGATGATGGCCACGGTCCTGGCTGCGGGGGGCGCCACCATCTTCATGGGGCTGTTCGCCAACTATCCCTTCGCCCTGGCCCCGGGGATGGGGCTCAACGCCTACTTCACCTTCACCGTGGTGGAGCAGATGGGCTATTCCTGGGAAACCGCCCTGGGAGCGGTCTTCGTCTCCGGCGTCATCTTCCTCGTCCTCACCGTGGTCCGCATCCGGGAGATCATCGTCTACGCCATACCCGACTCCCTCAAGCTGGCCACCGCCGGGGGCATCGGGCTCTTCCTGGCCCTGATCGGGCTCAAGGAGGTGGGCATCATCACCGATCACCCCTCCACCATGGTCACCCTGGGCGATCTCACGCAAAGCACCCCGATCATGGCCGTGGTGGGGACCATCATCATCGGCGCCCTCATGGCCCGGCGCATCAAGGGGGCCATCCTCATCGGGATCCTGCTCACCTGGATCATCGGGCTGGTGCTCGGCTTCTCCCAGTTCGAGGGCGTTTTCGGCCCGCCCCCGAGCCTGGAGCCGGTGCTGTTGAAGCTGGACATCGTGTCCGCCCTGGAAATCGGCTTCTTCGGGATCATCTTCGCCTTCCTCTTCGTGGACCTCTTCGACACCACGGGCACGCTGGTGGGCGTGGCCGAGCAGGGCGGGTTCATCAAGAAGGACGGGACCTTCCCCCGGGTGAACCGGGCCCTGTCCGCTGACGCCGGGGGGACGCTCCTGGGCAGCCTGCTGGGCACCTCCACCATCACCACCTACATCGAGAGCGCCTCCGGAGTCGCTGCCGGCGGCCGAACCGGTCTGACCGCCGTGGTCGTGGGCATCCTCTTCCTGCTCTCCATGTTCCTGGCCCCGCTGGCCCAATCCATCCCCGCCTTCGCCACCTCCCCGGCCCTGGTCATCGTGGGCATGCTCATGCTGCGGGTGGTGGCCCAGATCAACTGGGAGGACGTGTCCGAGGCCCTGCCCGCCTTCGTGGTCATCATCGCCATGCCCTTTTCCTACAGCATCGCCACGGGCATCGCCCTGGGCTTCATCTTCTATCCCCTGGTCAAGCTCCTGGCCGGAAGGGCCAAGGAGGTGAAGCCCACGGTCTGGGTCCTGGCGGTCATTTTCGTCCTTCGCTTCGTCTATTTGGGCAGCCTCTAGCAGGGCGCTCAAAATTTCAATTGCTGCGTTGCTTCAAAAAG
>CAYFSD010000110.1:0-6206 GCA_964345705.1 uncultured Desulfohalobiaceae bacterium | reverse complement strand
GGCCTGGAAGACAGCCGGGAGGACCCGCCGCAGTACTACTTCCTGCCCACGCGGATCATCCCCTGCGACCTGAACGGGGACGGCGAATTCGAGATCCTGGTCAACCGAAGCATCTCCAACCTGTCCAAGTTCCTGGCCAACCAGCGCAGCTACTCCAAGGGCGAAATCCACAGCCTCTACTGGGACGGAATCGGCCTGAGCACGGACTGGAAGACCCAGACCATCAAGGGCTCGGTGCAGGACTACGGGCTGGGGGACTTGAACAGCGACGGGACCCTGGAGCTCTACGTCTGCATCAACACCAAGTCCGGGATGCTCAGTTGGGGCGGAAAGAAAACCGTTCTTCTGAGCTATCCCCTGGATCTGCCGCAGGACTCCCGGCAGGGCCTTTTTCAGCCCTGAACGGGGATGGCCGAAAAGGATCTCAGCCGTCCAGCGGGGCCCTGCGCCACCAGCTCAGGAGATAGAGCGGGATCTTGGCCAGACTGGTCCTGTACCCCAGACTCGAGTTCGCGATCCGCATCACGTCTCGGAAAACCAGGCGGTTGCGGATCAGCCACTCGAAGCACTTCCGCTGGCGGGCATAGAAAATGCGGCTGAACTGAGAGGACCACCACAGATTGCTCCCCATGGAGCGCTGAATCCAGCGGGAATAGGCGGTCACCTGACCACGGGCCACCGCTTCCGCCGCGAGCTTGCCGCTTTCCAGGGCGTGCCGGATCCCCTCTCCGGTGAGCGGATCCACGAGACCGGCGGCATCGCCCACCAGCAGGATCCTGCCCTTCTGGCGCGGGGCATCGGCCCGATACACAGGCAGGGGATGGGCCCGATAGGGATGGCCCCGCACATCGATGCCCTGCTCGTCCATGACTCGCTTCAGCCGGGGCTGGAGGCGCCCTTCCCCCCGGCACATGGTCCCGATGCCCACGGACAGGTACCCCGCCTTGGGAAAAATCCAGGTGTATCCGTTGCCCAGGACCTCCAGCCCCACGAGGAACCGCCCCCTGTACCGCTCCAGCAGCTCGGGGCCGGGATCCACTTCCACCTCCAGGCCCAGCCCCAGCTCCTGCCTCCCGTTCATTCCGGCGCAGCGGGCCACCTTGGACCGGGGACCGTCCGCTCCCACCACATAGCTCGCCGAGAGACGTCTGCCGCTCCTGGTGGTGATCCGCACCCTATCCGCGTCCTGCTCCACGCTCTCCGCCGCTTCCCCGTCCAGGACCCTGGCCCCGGACTGCCGGAGGAGGAAGGCGTCGAAATCCCGGCGCCGGACCATGTGCAGGGCTCCTTGGGGCACCGATTGCGTGACCCGACGCTCGCCGCAGACAAAGGTTCCCTGCTGCACGGACTGCTCGATCACTTCGGAGAAGGAGAAGGGAAAGAGCTTCAGGGCGCTCCCCGGGACCCCGCCAGCACAGGTCTTGTCCCGGGGAAGGGTCTTTTGCTCCAGGACCAGGGTCCGCCACCCCGACTGCTCCAGGAAGTAGGCGGCGCTCGCCCCGCCGGGCCCGCCACCCACGACGATCACGTCGGCATCGCATCCCATCCCGCTGTCTCCCGTTTTCCGTTCCGCGTTTTGCGTTCCCCGTTCTGCGTTCTGCGTTCCGGGTTCCGGGTTCCGGGTTCCGGGTTCCGGGTTCCGGGTTCACGGTTCCAGGTTCACGGTTCACGGTTCCAGGTTCACGGTTCACCATTCTGGGTTAAGGGTTCACGCTGAGGAGGGAACACACCTCTACTTGCACCCATTCGCCTTTCCTTTACAATGGCCACCGCGGCGGAGGTATAGTTCCGTTCAAGGTGCCCGAACTCCGGATAAATTGCAAAGCCGGGACCCGGAGCGGGTCCACTCAGCCCTATGATCTCCATGGACAGCATTTCCTCGCCCGATCTGGCGGCCAAGGCAAAGGACCTGCTGAAGCGGCTCCGGGAGCTGCAGCCCGGTCTCGTCGCCGTATCCGGAGGGATCGACAGCCGCGTCCTCTTCGGTTTCACTCGGGCGGCGGGACTGGACTTCCAGCCCCTGTTCTTCTCCGGGCCGCACCTGAGCCCCGGGCAGCGCGAGCTGGGCCACGACTGCATCGCCCCCTTCGGGGAGGAGGGCCGCCTGCTGCAGGTGGATCCTCTCCGGGACGAGGGGATCCGGACGAACAACACGCAGCGCTGCTACCACTGCAAGCGGCTGCTCTTTTCCCGCGCCGCGGAGCTGGCCCTGACCCTGGGGCGGCCGCACCTCGTGGAGGGCAGCCACGCAGGGGACCTGGGGGCCTACCGGCCCGGACGCAGGGTCCTGCGGGAGCTCGGGGTCGCCAGCCCCCTGGCCGACGCGGGGCTGGACAAGGGAGAGATCCGCGAGCTGGCCGTGTTCCTTGACCTGGAGCGGCCAGATCAGGCCTCGGGGCCGTGCCTTTTGACCCGCTTCGCCTACGGGGTCCCGCCCGATCCGGGCATGCTGCAGCGCATCGGCCGGCTCGAGGACGAGCTGCGGGAGATAGGATTTCGGGAATTCCGGCTCAGGGTCCTCGAGCCGGAGAGCCGCCTGCTGCAGATCGCCCGCGCGGAAGAGGCTCTATACCGCGAAAAGCGGGACAAGGTGGAAGAGATCCTCTCACGTCACGGACTCCTGCCCTGTCCCGTCCGGATCGACGCGAGCATCAGCGGCTTCTTCGATCGCGGATGATACCTGTCGGCCCGGACAGGCCCCGCTCTGGAGGAGAAGATTATGAGCTCGGAACAGTCCCGCCCCTCGCGGGTATTTCTGTGGAACCTGGAGACCACGCACCGCCTGTCCTTTACGGCCAAGCTGCGCGCGCTGCTCAAGACCGCGGGACTTGGGGCGCATCTGCGAAGCGGCGACCTGACCGCGATCAAGCTCCACTTCGGGGAGCGGGGCACGACCTCCTTCATCTCCCCCCTGTGGCTGGATCCGATCCTCGCCTTCCTCCGCAAGTGCGGGGCCAGGCCCTTTTTGACGGACACGAGCGCCCTCTATTCGGGAAGCCGGGGCAACGCCGTGTCCCACGCCCTCCTGGCCAGGGAGCACGGCTTTGATGCCGCTGTGCTGCGGGCGCCGGTGGTCATCGCGGACGGGCTCCGGGGAGGCCATCAGGTGGAGGTCCCCCGGGAGGGCCGACATTTCCGCAGCTGCTATCTGGCCGGGGAGCTCGCGGCTGCGGACGCCATGCTCGTCTGCAGCCACTTCACCGGGCACCGTCTCGCCGGATTCGGCGGCGCGCTGAAAAACCTGGCCATGGGCTGCGCCAGCCGGCAGGGGAAGATGCGGCAGCACTGCGCCACCGGCCCGGCCATTCATCGGGACGCGTGCCGCGAATGCGGGGCGTGCGTCTCCGTCTGCTCCGCGGGAGCCCTGATTCTGGACTCGGAGGGGCCTGTGCGGCTCCTTTCCGAGCGCTGCACCGGATGCGGGCAATGCCTGGCTGTCTGCCCGGAAGGGGCCCTCCGCCCCAACTGGGACCGAGGGGGCAGGGACTTTCTGGAAGGGATGGCGGAATACGCCGCCGCTGCCCTGTCCCTCTTTTCCGCCCCTGTTCTGCACCTCAACTTCCTGCTCGGGGTCACCCCCGGGTGCGACTGCGAGGGGCGTTCCGAGCCCCCCCTGTGCCGGGACATCGGGATCGCCGCCTCCTTCGACCCCGTGGCCCTGGACCGGGCCAGCCTGGACCTGGTCAACCAGGCCCTGCAGCACGCGCCGGGCTCCGAAGAGGGAGCGACGGCCCCCCTGGAGAGGCTCCACTCCGGGACCGAGGGGGAGTATCTGCTGCAGTGCGCCGAAGACTTGGGAATCGGCTTCCGCGCCTACTCCCTGGCCCGCATCTGACCGCGACCGCCGCGAGGAGACCCTTTTCCCCAGAACAGCGCCACGCATCCCTCAGAGAAAACCCGCCCGCGGCACTGGACAAAACCGTATCCGGACTGCTACTTCTAAAAGACTTGTTTCATCCGCCGGCCGGTGCCGGCGGAAAGATGGGGATCAAGGGCCCTCCTCCGGAGAGGTGGCCCACAATTTCGAGCTTATCCGAAAAAAAGCCCGATGGGAAAAGACCAAGGAGGTCGCTATGGCACGCCACAAGAAGATCGAGCGCAAGCGTGAGCTGGACCGCCGTCGCCAGCGCAGGCGCAAACGGCTCAAACAGCGCATCAGGGACGCCAAGGCGGAAGCCAGGCAGAGCGGCAAGAGCTAGGCCCCGGTTTCCGCCCGGCTGTCGCCGGAGTTGCCGTTCATGGCCTTGGGCAGGAAAAGCGTCGGCCGCTATGCACGACGCATGCAGCAGCACTTTATCCCTTCCCCGGCATTGACAGGGCCCGCGCCCTGATTATCTAACTACTGACCGCGAAAACGGCTGCGCCCCCCTCGAGCATTCCGACGTCCGTGTACGCCGAGACTGCGCATCACTCACCGCACGAGGGAGCGCCCAGCCAGGGAACAAGCAGGAGGGTTGGCCATGCCAATCTATGAATATCGATGCCAGGACTGCAACAATGTCTTCGAGGAATGGCACAGGGGATATGAGGAAAAGGAAATCACCTGCCCCGTGTGCAACGGGCTGGCCAAGCGGCTCATATCCAACACCGCCTTCATCCTCAAGGGCAGCGGCTGGTATGTGACGGACTACGCCCGCGGCCAGAGCGACAGCGGGTCCGGCAACGGCAACGGGAACGGCGACGGCAAGGGCGCGGAGGAGTCCGCCACCACCTCGGCCGAAAGCGGGGCCTCCGCGGAAAAGAGCGCCTCCGGGACGAGCGGGGACTCCGGAGGCAACGGCAAGGCGGCGAATCCCGCTTCCGGGGAGAAGAGCGGCTCGGGCGGGGACAGCGCCAAAACCGCCGCGAGCCAGACCTCCTCGAACAAGGGCGGCACGGAATAGGATCCCGACATGATCGAACGCTACTCCCGACCCGAAATGAGCCGGATCTGGGGCCTGGAGAACAAGTACCGGGCCTGGCTCCGAGTGGAGATCGCGGTATGCGAGGCCTGGCACAAGCAGGGCCGGATCCCCTCTGAGGCCATGCAGCAGATCCGCAACCATGCGGATTTCGATCTGGAGCGCATCCAGGCCATCGAGGAAGAGACCAAGCACGACGTCATCGCCTTCCTCACCGCGGTGGAGGAAAAGGTCGGGACGGCCTCGCGCTACATCCATCTGGGCTGCACCTCCTCGGACATCGTGGACACGGCCAACGCCCTGCTCCTGGTGGAGGCCGGCCGGATCATTTCCAAGGACCTGGACGCCCTGCTGCAAACCCTGCATCGTCTGGGCCTGGAGCACCGCGGCCGCATGTGCATGGGCCGCACCCACGGGGTCCACGCCGAGCCCATGAGCTACGGGCTGAAGATGGCTTCCTTCTTTGAGGAGTTCCGCCGTCACAAGCAGCGCTTCGACCGCGCCCTGGAAGGGGTGCGCGTGGGCAAAATCTCCGGAGCGGTGGGCACCTACGCCCATCTGTCCCCCGAAGTGGAGCGCGACGCCCTCGAGCTTCTCGGCCTGGAGCCGGATCCCGTCTCCACCCAGATCGTGCAGCGGGACCGGCATGCGGAATACTTCACCGCCCTGGCCCTTATCGGCGGCGGGATCGAACGGCTCGCCCTGGAGCTGCGGCACCTGCAGCGCACCGAAGTCCGCGAGGCGGAAGAGGGCTTTTCCAAGGGCCAGAAGGGCTCCTCGGCCATGCCGCACAAGAAGAACCCCATCTCCGCGGAGAACCTCTGCGGGCTGGCCCGGCTGGTGCGGAGCAACGCCCTCGCCGCCATGGAGAACATGGGCCTGTGGCACGAGCGGGACATCAGCCATTCCTCCGTGGAACGGGTGATCATGCCGGATTCCACCATCCTGGCGGACTACATGCTGAGCCGCCTCACCTCCGTTCTGGACAAGCTCCGCCTCATTCCGGAGAACATCGAGCACAACCTCTGGTCCTCCCGCGGCCTGTTCTTCTCCCAGAGGCTCCTGCTCGCCCTGCTGGAGAAGGAGATTCCCAGACAGAAGGCGTACGAGCTGGTGCAGGCCCCGGCCCTGCAGGCCTGGGAAGAAGGGCGTCCCTTCCGCGACCTGGTCCTGGAGCGGGAGGAGATCACTTCCCGCATCAGCCGCTCCGAGCTGGAAGAGCTCCTGGACCCGGAGTACTACCTGCGCTACGAGCGGGAGATCCTGGACCGTGTGTTCGCAGAGGACAGATAATCTCCGTTCACG
>CAYFSD010000109.1:0-6259 GCA_964345705.1 uncultured Desulfohalobiaceae bacterium | reverse complement strand
CAGAAGCACCTCCTGGACGTCTCGCACCAGGAAACGGATCGGTTGACCGGTCAACTCAATCGACTCATGTTCGTCTCCAGCCTCGAAACCCAGGAATTGCAACTTCTTCCCCAAACCTTCCGGGCTGATGATCTTGTTCACAAGTCGCTGCAGCGCATTTCTCCCCTGGCCCAGAGAAAGGGAATAGCCCTTGTGGAGGACGTGGACCCTGAGCTGAAAGCTTGGGGGGACAGGGAACATATTCAGCAGGTACTTATCAATTTGATCGCGAACGCAGTGAAGTTTTCCCCGGAAGCATCGACTGTGAGGCTCCGGGCATACACTGACTCGGGTGGGCACACCGCGGTCTTTGCAGTCGAAGACGAGGGCCCCGGCATTCCGGAGGACGAGCAGCCCTATGTCTTCGACAAGTACTTCCGAGCCTCCTCCTCGAGGAACACAGTTGATGGCGCGGGCCTGGGATTGTATATTTCCAAGAGGATTGTGCTTGAGCACGGGGGCCGCATGTGGCTTGAAAACAGAGAAAACGGCGGAAGCGTGCTCAGCTTCACTCTCACTCGGATCGCCGACTCCGGACATACATCATGATCTCCTCAGACAACAGCTCCCTGACTATAATACAGCAAAGCGTCCTTCTCATTTTCCTCGCGTTGCTCATAAGCCTTACCGGTTGCACAGGACTCAATCGTTTGTTCCAGGAAAAAATATTGGCCCCTTCTGGCTCATCCGTGTACGGGCAGCTGGAGAAAGCTGAAAAGGCCATGCGCAAGGAACGGTACGAGGAAGCCAAAAAGCATTATGAGTCCATTATCCAAGCCAAGGCCAGGGCTCCCTTGGTACAGCAGGCCCGTTACGGGCTAGCTAGCATTTCATTGCTTACTGCGGACAGCCTTGCCCAATACCGGGAAGGACTGCATGCCATGCAGACCTGGGCCAGGAATTCCACCCAAAACGCCGTGAAAGAGGATCCTCGCTACTTGATACCACTCCTTGAAAAGCAAAGAAGAACGCTTGAAGCCCTCCGGGAGTGCCGAGAGGACAACCAAACCAACCAAAAAAGAATCACGGAGCTCGAGGAGGCACGCAACGCCACGTTGAGCAAGCTCCGCGTGCTCCGTCGGGAACGCGAACAGCTCCGCCAAAAGATCCAAAAGCTGGAGAACCTTTACAACGAGCTGCAGGAGACCCGAAAAGACCTTTGATGCTCAAGCCATGACCAAAACCATACTGGTAATCGACGACGACCCCAGCATACTTGACGTTTCCGCTGTGCGCTTCCGTTCCGCGGGATTCTCCGTGCTCACTGCGGACAGGGGAGAAAAGGGCCTGGACCTGTTGCGCGCCAACCAGGTGGACCTGGTGGTGCTCGACGTCAAAATGCCCGGCATGGGCGGAAAGGAAACCCTACGCCACATCCAGGCCAAATGGCCTGGCCTTCCGGTCATCATCCTGACCGCTTACGGCTCCATCCCCGACGCGGTGGAGGCCGTGCGCGAGGGAGCTGTGGACTACGTGACCAAGCCCTATTCAGGGGCGGATCTTTTGGAACGAATCGAGAAAAATCTCTCCCAAGGCGTGCCCAAGGTGAGCACTTCACCGGAAGACTCCATCACCGAGCGGATCTGGGGAGGCCAAAGTCGCTCCATGCAACAGCTCTTTCATCTTATCCTCCGCATCTCCCCAACGGACTCGGATGTGCTGATCACCGGGGAAAGCGGGACTGGGAAGGAGCTGGTGGCCAGGGAGCTGCACGCAAGAAGCCCTCGGGGCCAAGGCCCATTCACTGTTGTCGACTGCTCCACCACCTTGTCCACCCTGCTGGAGAGCGAGCTGTTCGGGCACCACAAGGGCTCCTTCACCAACGCCTACCAGGATAGAAAGGGCCTGATTCAAGCCGCTGACCGCGGAACGCTCTTTCTGGATGAAATCGGCACCATCTCCACAGACATGCAAACCAAGCTCCTTCGATTCCTCCAGGAACGAACCATCCGCCGGGTGGGAGAAACCAGGGAAACATCCGTCGACTGCCGGGTCCTGGCGGCCACGAACGCGGACATCAAGGAGCTGTTACGGAGCGGACGCTTCCGGGAGGACCTCTACTACCGGATCGCGGGGATGACCCTCAGGGTCCCCCCTTTACGGGAAAGACGGGAGGACATTCCCGTTCTCGCGGAACAGTACCTGGCCGCGTTCTGCCGCGAGACCGGACGGCCGAATATATCCCTCTCCCAAGAGGCAATGCATGTCCTGATGGACTATTCCTGGCCCGGGAACGTGCGCCAGCTGCAACAGACCCTCAAGACAGCGGCCATACTGTGCCAGGGGGAAAAGCTGCAACCCGCGGACCTTCAGCTGGAGAGAGAGGAGAGCTCGGGGAAGGACCAATCCAGAGAAAACGCCTTTTCCCTGGAGGAGAGTGAACGGCGAACCATTGTCCGGGCCCTGGAGCAGTGCGGCTGGGTTCAGAAGCAGGCCGCCAAGCTGCTCGGCATCAGCCGCAGGGCCATCAACTACAAGATCAAGCGCCACGGCATAGAGATTCCCGGGCGTTGAGGCTTTTCTTTGCAGTTATCCGTTATTTGTTATTCGGTGAGTCGGTGGGTCAGTGGGTCAGTGGGTCGGTGAGTCGGTGAGTCGGTGAGTCGGACTGACAGAGGACAGAGGACAGAGGACGGAAGACAGTCGGCAGAAGTAGGTGAGTCAGTTGGTCAGCTCCCGATCTCCGACATCCGACATCCGATCTCCGGTCTCTGAACGCAGAACGCGGAACCCAGAACGCAGCACCGTGAACCCTGAACGCGGAACGGTGAACCTACTCCCCAAAGGGCCTATATAGAGGATCCCCGACTAAAACCATCTTCCAGGACCAGAAGGGATTGGCGAGCAGATAGGCTTCCCCCAGGGTGGTTCCGCCGCCTAGCAAAACGCGGAAAAAGATCTCGGGTACAGGGAAGGCCCGGACGTACGGCTCGCCCACGGGACCGATCGTTGCTGCTACCCCCTCCTCCAGCATTCGCTTGCACCAATACTCCCCCCTTTTCAGGCTCGCGCACTCCAGGCTCGCGATATGGTAGCCCACAGCCCCGGTCTGCCATTCAAAGGCGTCCACATAATTGCGCATGCTGTACCAGCCGCAGTACAGAGCGGCTTCCGGGCAGTCTCCCGGCTGAAAGAGCTCCCCGTTGTCATCCACTTTCACCTGAAGCTCGCTATTGTCCGCCACCCATTCCGCTGCCCTGTGGATGGACCAGTCATAAAACTTGTATCCGGACTGCTCGTCGCTTTCCGGTCTGGGCCACCTGGCGTCGAAACAGGCTCGTCCGGTGAGGCCATTTTGCTCCGCCTTCAGACTGTCCCGGATGATGCGCTTGACCGTATCGCTGTCCGGGCCGTCCAGGCGAGCCACCAAAAGAACGTCCTCCTTGGCCATGGGGAGCTCCCGGTCCCGGTAGGGCACAAAATAGGGATTGGGCTGCCACAGGGACAGGGAATAATCGCCCGCCTGAACCAGAGCCAGCTCCGAATCCACGGAGCTGGAGCGATTGCGGCGGTGCTCTTCCCGCCGAATCCTCTTCTTGATCTTCTGCAGCTCCTTTTTCAGGGCTGCCTGCTCATTGTCTCCACTGTCTTTTATCTTGTTCTTCAGACGCTTTCGTTTCTGCTTGAGCTGGCGCATGCGCTTCTTTTCCCTCTCCGAAAGCGAAGGCCCGTCCACTTTCAAGGGCATACCGTACATCAGCACCAGACAGCGAATATCCTGTCGTTTTTTTAGCTCTCTGCGCACCGGCGTGACCAGTTGCTTATCGTACTCCTTGCGGCTGCATTTTTCCGAATCCGTCATCCAAACTTGCAAAAGATTCTTTTCTGGGATGTTCCGCTTGTCCATGTAGTATTTGGCAAGCCCGACACTGCTCGCCGCATTCCTGTTGGCCACAACCAGAACGGAATCCGGGTCCAAAGCCAGGCCTGTTTCTGCTCCAGCCAACAGCAGCGCACCAAGACACAGCACTATCAGAAAGCCTTGCCCGAGCCGCGCTCGAAAAACTCGTTGCAGCATATTCTTGTTCACCAATTACCCATTTTGTGCCATGCACGCAATGGGTAATAACAAGGAGAAATTACACACAATGTGCATGGCATGAAATGAGTAAAATTTCAGCTATGGGTATGCAGGGTGTTGTATATGGTCTTTCTGGACAGTTGCAGCTTGTGGGCAATCTCTGACTTCTTGTAGCCCCTGGCCACAAGTTGTTCCACCAAATATTTCCTGGCCTGCAATGTATCAGGGGACCTGGGATTGCTTGAGGCCAGTTGTTGCAACTGCTCTTCCAGCTCTACCAGATCCGGAATCCTTTGCTGCGTATTCCCTTCCTGCCCTCCTTTCTGGGCGATCCTTTTGAAAAGCTTGGGGAACATCGAGGCCAAACTGGATAGCAGGCCTGCAATTGCTCCTTCCTGCTCCAGTGCGTTTTCAGTCTCTTCCTGGGTGGCTTCCTGCACAATAGTCGCATATTGCTTCCTGGCCTGGCTCAGATCTTCGCGGTCGAGCAACTCAAGGACGGGCCCGGGGTCCACAAAGGATAACGGGACGTTCACGTTGCAATACAAGCTACAGGAGGACCACCTGTAGTCAGGGGCCAGTTTAATCAGGTTCGCTCGAACGGGATTCAGATGGATATATATCGAGGCTGCCAAGAGATAGCTGTTGTCCAGACAGATGGCCTGACGATAGGGACCGCCAAATATGTGTCCGCGCCTTCGATACTTGCTATTGAAGCGCTTGGAGTAGCGGGAAAATATGGCATGCATGGCCTTGCTCAGATTAGCATGCCTGGTCTCCACCAAGGTGTACATGATTGGGCATCAGACAAAAGGCATAGAAGCAAAGATCAAAATGGTAAGCCGCCTCCTTGAGAAGGCCCAACATATCCAGATAATCATTGTTCTCCAGAAAAAGCGGCTCCCGACCCGCGGCCCTTTGGGTGATGTGCGATACATATCCTGCTTCCTGGATCTTCTCCCTGGACCGGAAAACTCTCTGCTTGCCTGCCAAGGCTGTAAAATCCTGCATGTCCATAATCATTACTCACTCTGTGCTTGGCATAATACGAGTAAAACAACACATTCATTACACAAAATATGCCACGCATTCAACGGGTAATGAAAAAATGGAGTCACCTGGGGGCAGTCTCAGCTCCCCAAAACATGCCATGCACAAAATGGGTAAAAAAGCCTGATAACTACTCAAAATATGCATAGCGTGTGGGTAACTAGCCTTTGAATTACCCAAAGTACGCAATGCACTTTATGGGTAACGAACCAATGTCTCCTCAGCGAGAGAAAAGCCTGTGGCGCACCCAACGAAACTCCCTGGCCGGACTGGTTCGGCTGGCTATGTGCAGCAACCGCCGCCTCACAGCCCCCCTTCTTCCGGGCGGGGACTGCCTCCTCCAGCCGCGAAGGATCTCCTCCTTGTCCTGCCCCTGTTCCAGCCGTCCCTGGACCCATCTCCCGTAGATATCCGCATGTTCCATGCCGTTGGTCAGGAGCAGCACAAGGGGGCGGGTCAGAGTCCTGTTCTCGAATTGCCGCAAATGCGACATCCCGGTGGAGAAGAAAAAATAGCTCCGGTCCAGGAAACGGTCCCTGACCTCTCCCGCGAGCATTTCCCCGGCTAGGGCCAGAACATCGCTCTTGCGAATCTCCTGAGCGGCCCAGGTTTCGTTGGGAAACTCCAGAATCTCGGGCCGGTCCAGATAGGGCCGCTCCCTGTCCAGCATCCACAGGGCGTAGTGGATGAACGACGCCTTGGCGAAGGCGAGCACCAAATCCGGCTGCTCCTCGGTCTCCCGGATCTGAATATACCGGGTCAACGCCTTGAGGAACACGGTGTACATCCAGCGCAGCTCGGCATTGAGCAGATCCATAGCCTCCAGGTCGTCCTGCGGGGACACACAGCACCAGATGATCTGCTCGGCCTGCTCCAGGTAGCCCCGTTCTCCGGTCAACAGATAGGCATCCAGCAGGGTGTTCAGCCCGTTGCCGCTGGCGCGTCCAGGGCCCTCCAGCAACCCGTACACATGCTCGAATGCTGGGTCTCCGGGCTGCGGCCCGGGCTTAAGGCGAAGCAAGCCCCTCTTGAGCAGCTGATATCCCGCCTCCGCGAAGGTATCCGGCCCCAGCACCAGCTGCGAGATATGTTCCGCAAGCTCCAGAGCGGCCCGCTTATAGCGCTCCTCCCCGGTCATCCAGTACATCA
>CAYFSD010000108.1:0-6282 GCA_964345705.1 uncultured Desulfohalobiaceae bacterium | reverse complement strand
TTCAGGGCCAGGATGGACGCCCGCTCCGAGCCGGTGACGTCCGCGATCAGGGCAAAGAGGAAGGGGCCCATGATGGAGGAGAACTTGTGGCTCAGGGTGTAGAAGCCGAAGAATTCGCCGTACTTCCCCCTGGGTACCATGCTCGCGAACAGGGAACGGCTCGCTGTCTGGCTTCCGCCGAGCACCAGGGCCACGGCAAAGCCCATGATCCAGAACTCCAGGGCGGAGTCGATGAAAAAGGCGTACACCGTAATGCCCATGAACACCAGAAGGCTTGCCACGATGGCCCGCTTGGTCCCCAGCCTCTCGGCGACCGTGGCGAAGAGCAGCGCCCCGGGCATGGCCACGAACTGGACCATGAGGAAACAGCCGAGCACCGTGCCCGTGGACAGGCCCAAGATATCCCTGGCGAAGACCGCGGAGACGGTGATGATGGTCTGGATCCCGTCATTGTAGATGAGAAAGGCGATCAAAAAGAACAGCAGATCGGGATAGCCCTTCAGCTCCGCAAAGAGCTGGGCGTAGCGGGTCCATCCGTGGGGAACCGCCCGCGCCGTGGGCAGACGCAATGAGCCGCGCATGAGATGGAAGGAGAGCATGCCGAATCCGCCCCACCACAGCCCGGCCAGGACGAACCCCGCCCGCGTGCCCGCTCCGCGTCCGGTCAGACCGACGAGCTGGGGATAATAGATGAGGATCACCGCCAGGAGCAGGGCAATGCCTCCCCCGATATACCCCAGCCCGAAACCGTATGCGGAAAGGCGGTCCATGTCCCGCTCTCCGGCGAGAGCGGGGAGATAGGCGTTGGTGAAGATGTTGCTCGCGGCGAAGGCCCAGTTGGCCAGAATGAACAGGCCCGAGGCGAGGAGGTAGTCCCCGTATCCGGCCAGGGCCAGGAGGCAGGTGGCCAGGGAGCCAAGCAAACAGAAACCGGCCCACAGCTCGGGGTGCCTGCCGCTTCTGTCCCCCAGGGCCCCTATGTACGGCGCCGCCACCGCCACCAGGAACATGGACAGGGAGACACTGTAGCTCCAGAGCACGCTGGCCCGGAGCGTATGGCCCACAAAGGGCAGCACTGCCCCGGACTCGGGCACGATGCGCACGAAGTACACCGGCAGGATTCCGGCCAGAACGATGGTGGCGAAGGCGGAGTTGGCCCAGTCGTAGAGGCACCATCCCAGCCTGGCCCGCTTCTCGGGCTGCCGCATCCTTCACTCCCTTGGAGCCACGCAGGGCCCACGGCTTGCAGGCGGACACCCTTTGGTTTATCCTCTCCCCTCCTTGCGGCATCCGGGGCCGAGCACCCGGATGGGCGAGGTTATAGCCCATCTGCATCGAGGAGGCAATGAACGGCATCGATACCAAGGCCCTGCTTCGCTACGCCGACCTTGTGGACGATCCCTCCGCCTTTCTGGAGGCCGCGGCCAAGCCGCTGCCCCGGGTCGTCTGGCCCAATCCCCTCAAGGCGGACTCGGAGGAAGTCCGGGACCTGGTTCTGCGGCGCTGCCCCCGGGCCCGTCCCCTGAGCTGGCCTGAAGGCGCCTGCCTGGTTCCGGCGGAGGAGAACCCCGGCAAGTGGCCGGAGTTCCATATGGGGCTGATTCACAGCCAGGAAGAGGTCACCCTCTACCCCGTCCATGCCCTGGATCCCCGTCCCGGGGAGGCCATCCTGGACATGTGCGCCGCTCCGGGGAACAAGACCGTGCGCATCGGCCTTGCGGCGCGGGACTCCGCTCGCATCGTGGCCAACGACCTGAGCTGGCAGAGGCTCCGTGCCCTGCGGGACATGAGCGACCGCATGGGCCTGACCTGCATCGGGGTGCGCCGCGGCAACGGGCTGCACATCCCCGGAGAGGAACGCTTCGACCGGGTGCTTCTGGACGCCCCCTGCACCGGAGAGGGCACGAGCCGCAAATCGGGAGGCTGGATTCGGCATCAGAAGCAGGGGGACTGGCACAAGATGAGCACCCTGCAGCGCGGCCTGCTGCGGCGCGCCCTCAATCTGACCCGGCCCGGAGGGCTGGTCGTGTACTGCACCTGCACCTTCGCCCCGGAGGAGAACGAGTGGGTCCTCTCCGGCATCTACGACCATGTGGCCCGCATCGAGCCGCTGCATCCGCCCCCGGGCGTGCGAGCCGCGCCGGGGATCACCTCCTGGAACGGGACCACCTATCGCGGGGACGTGGTCCACGCCGCCCGCTTCTGGCCCCATCAGAACAACACCGGAGGTTTCTTCCTTGCCGCCCTGCGCAAGCTTTGAGCCCTACCCCGAAGCGGACAGGATCTGGAGCCACCTCCGCCGCCTCTTCGGCATGGATCCGCAGGACTTCCGGGGCTATCGCCTGTGGCATTTCCCCGGACGCCCCACGGTCTGGCTCGCAGCGGAGAGTTTTATCCCGCGGGAGGAGGACGGCCTGGAGACCATGGGCCTTCCCCTGCTCCGCCGTCCCCTGCCCAGGGGGCTGCCCACGACCGCCTTCCTGCAGCGCTTCGGCCACCTGGCGCAACGGAATGTGGTCCGGGTGGAGCCGGACGTGGTGATCCCCCTGATGCGCGGGGAAAGCCTGCCCCGTGACGAGGAACCCGCCAAGGCCGGCCCCCTTGTCCTCACTTCCGGGATGGGCATCCTGGGCCGGGGCTGGATCAAGCAGGGACGGCTCCTCCTGGACGTGCCCAAGGAGTGGGCCAAGTCCCTGGGGACGGGCGAGGGAGTGACTGAGGGAGGAAGAGAGGGGGAGACTGAGAGACGGAGTGACTGAGAGAGGAAGAGAGGGAAAGACGGAGGGACGAAGTGACAAAGAAATGACTGAAAGGTGCGAAGACAAGGAGAACGATTCGTGGTTCCTGGAGGGCGAAAGAAACTTCCAGGTCAAGGATCGGATCTTTTGGCAAAACCAACGACGTGGCATTTCGCCATCCGCAAAAGTCCTGTTTCCCGACGCAATTCACCCCCCGACCCACGATCACTCGTCTTCAAGTCACCAAATCAGTATGTCCCTTCGTCTCTCAGTCCCTCAGTCCCTTAGTCTCTAAGTCTCAGTCTCTCCGTCCCTCGCGCACTCTTCTCTAATCCGGAACCCGGAAAGCGGAATCCTGAACAGGGATCGCGGAACCCTGAACGGGGAACGCTGAACGGAAAACGGGGAACGCTTAAAACAGATCCTGCACCCCCTTCTTCAACCGGTCCAGCTCCTTCTCCACCCCGCTGCCCTCTTCGGACTCCTGACCTTGCTCCGCGCCCTGTTCCTGTGTCTCCGCGGACCGTTCCCCCGGGGGCTCCTTCTCGCCCCGGGCCACGGCGATCGCCTCGCTGCAGGCCATGCGCTCCCCACCCGAGCCGGCGAGCAGGGCCGCGGCCGCGCCCGCGGGACCGCCGGCTGCGGCGCCGCCGATCGCCTTGCCCGCGGTCAGGGCCGCGCCCTTCACATCCAGAGCCACGGAGGGATCGGCCAGGGTCCCGGACAGCTTGAAGGGCTTGCTCAGCTCGGAAAGGCTGAGGCTGATCGTGCCCAAAGCCCCTGTGTCCAGGCCCTCCTTGGGCGAGGGATTGAACCCGAAGTCCAGCTTTTCCGTGCCCAGATCCACCTTCCCTTGGGACAGGATATGCATCCGGCTCGTATCCACGAGGATGACCCTGCTCGCAGCCACGCCCTGGTTCAGGTCAAAGGCCGCGGTCATGCAGTTGAGCTTGGTGTACTCCTCGGACTTCTTCTCCGGATCGATGTACTGCCGCAGAGTGCCAAACACGTCCCCGCCGACCTTGTCCAGATAGGCGCTGTCCAATTTTCCCTCGCCAATGATGACTGCCGTGTCCCCGTTCATCGCGCCCATCAGGCCGGCCACGCTCTCGCCGCTTGCCGAGATGTCCAGGTGCGTCTCCAGATCGCCCCGCAGGAAGTCCCTGTGCCCGGCCATGGCCAGGAGCTCCTTGAGCCGCATCCCGGTGATGTCCATTTTCGAGGTCACCGCCATGCCCTGCTTCAGGTCCCGCATCCCCATCTCGCCGGTCAGGCTGCCGCCGGCCATGTCCAGGCGCAGGGGATCCACTCGGAGCTCGCCGTTGGCCAGGGCGAGATCCACCCGCAAATTCTCGCATTCCATCCCGGGCAGCAGGAGACGCTTGATCTCCGTTGTCACCGCCGCGTCCACCGCCCTCAGGAAATCCCCGGAAAGGGGAGTGTCCGGAAAGACCCGCTTCCGGCTGTCGTCTCCCTCTTTCCCGGAGGCCTTTCTCCCGCTGTCAGCCTTGCTCTGGGGAAGGACGGGCCGCAGATTGAGCTCATCCGAGCGGATGGAGGCCTGTACCGCCGGAACCGAGGAGCCGAGATCCAGCTTGGCCCCGCCGGTGACCACGCTCTCGTCCAGCTTCAGCTCGAGGTCCTGCACCCGGAAGATCTGCATATCCGGTGAGCTTATCCCGGCAACCAGGGCAAGGGGCACATCCCGGGGCAGGTCCGTTCCGGCCAGCTCGTTCATCTCCCGCAGGCTGTCCACCTGCACATCCACTTGGGCGGTCAGGCCGTTTTTCCCCTCGGAGGCGGTCCGCTTGCCCTCGATGACGGCCTCGGCTCCGGCCAGATCGGCCTGGAGGCGAAAGGGCATCTCCCGCCCCTGCATGAGGCTTTGCAGGGACCCGATCTCCCCGGACAGGGCATAGGGGATGTCCTTGAAGGCGCCTTCAAGGTCGAAATCGAGGGGAGAGCTCATGGACTCCGCGGAGGCGCGCATCCGGTCCAGTCTCGCGGTGAAGCCGGTGTCCGCGGCGTGATCCCTGTACACCAGCTCCGCTTCGTCGATCCGGACCTCGTTCACCTCGAGACCCGGAAGAGCACGGTCCGCAGCCGGCTCCTCCTCTTTCCCGGCCACCTCCTTCTCTTTCTCTTTCTTCTTGGCGCCCGTATCGAATTCGTAGTTGAACCGCCCCTGCTGGCTCTTTTCCACAAGCATGGTGGGCCGGTCCAGGACCAGACGCTTGATGCGGATGTCCCCGGTGATCAGGGGGAGGAGGGCCACCTGAAGCTCAAAGCGCTCACAGGTGACCATTTCCGGCTTGGAGCCCCACTCGGCGTTCTCCAGAGCCACCTGCTGCACGACAAGGGCCGGGGAAAAGCCGATGTCCAGCTCGATGTCCCCGGCCATGGTCAATGTGCGTCCCGTGGACTCCTGGACGGCGCTCTCGATCCTGGGTTTCAGGCTGTTGAAGTCGTAGGTGCTCACCACGACGATCAGCGCGATGACCAGGAGAATCGGCACACCGACACAGATCGCGGCGAGTTTCTTTTTCCAGCTCATGGAATCGCTCCTTGCCCTCCGGCACGTCCTGACCGACAACGGAACCCGCCGGAAAGATTCCGTTCCCGTGCTATTCCCCCTTAACTGTCGCCCAATTCAAAGCCGAAGACAAGGGGAGGAAAAATTTCCCCCTTCCGGCAACCCCTTCGGCAGGGGAGGGTTTTTCCCCTTCCACGCGTAGCCGTTGACAAAAAGCGGGATATTGCTCATAGTTAGATGAAGTCCGAAAAATAACGATTATTGCGGCATTGACCTCAGCGCGCCCTCAAGCCATCCGTATCACTCTTCGGGCCTGCCTTTGCGAGAACACCCTTTCCACTCCCTCACGCCGGGCAGCCCATCCCGGCGTCACGGATTCGAGCGATCTGCCTGGTCCGAGCGGCGACCCGGAGATATTCAGGGACGAAGCATCGCCGTGCGCCGTATCGCGCACGGAGGGGGCATGGACGGATCAATAATGTGGTGAATCGTTGCGACGAATCGAGGGAAAGACACCATGCAAAAGAGAACGTCCCCGGCACAGGATCGACCCCTCGGCCGATCCGTGCGGCCTCCGGAGGAGCTTCCCGGTCGCAGCCGCGTGGTCATCGAGGCGGTGGACCCGGAGATCGAGGAAGGGGCCTTCCCCCTCAAGGCCGTGCCAGGGGAGACGATCACCGTGCGCGCGGACATCTTCGCCGACGGGCACGACAGCCTGAACGCGTGGCTTTTGACCTGGCGCGACGGGGAGGCGCAAGCCGACTGGACCTGGATGGAGCCCCTGGTCAACGACCGCTGGGAGGGCCGCTTTCAGGTGGACGGCCCCGGGATGTGCCATTACGCCGTCGCCGGGGCGGTGAGCCCCTTCGCCACGTGGCGGACGGATTTTCAGGCCAGGCAGCGCGCCGGAACCGCGGAACCGGACACGGAGCTCCGAATCGCCCTGGAGCTGATGGACCGGGGACGGCAGCTGGCTTCCGCTGCGGACCGGGATCTGATTGCCTCCTGGAT